>JASFHM010000203.1:0-3495 GCA_050123215.1 Phycisphaerales bacterium
CTTTGGGGAATAAAGCTTATACCGTACCAGTCGAGCAGGGCTATGAAATAGTCGAAAAGGCCAAAGCGATGGTCTCAGGCCTTGCCAAAAGGGCGCGTTTCATTATGAGTCATTCTTCCGGCAAGATTGAAATAGTTGGCAGAACCGCCGACAAAATATACTTCAAATATCACCGGGCCGCGCAGGACGAAGACAGCAGCTTGTTTCTTGCATGTAGAAGCAACCCTGGTGCTTATTGGCTTGATGATTACGAAGAGATTATCGCTGAATATCCCGTTGGAATGCCCTATCGTTCGTACGGCCCCGAATGATCCTCGTTAATCACACAATAAAGTTCATATCGTCTCTCACATTTCTATCGGCTTTTTTATTGGGGGGCTTACAAATAAGACCATATAGCAACAGCGAAGCCACAGTTAGCAGGACCCCCGCTGCCGGTGTTGCAACTGCTTGTAAGTTCAGGCCATGACCGGCAATTAAACAGAACACTCCAAGTCCTAACAAAAGACCAACGGGCATAGCTAAAGAGCCGATTAACCATTTCAGCTGGGGTGGTTTTACTGACAGAAAATGATGTATATAGCGCATCCATAGCACGCTAAAGAAAGCGTACGAGAGGAAATAAAAACCTAATTCAATAATCAGCGGTTGAGCGGTTGGGTGTGCTCTGAGAAAATTAGTCATCACGAAAATTCCAAATCCGGTTAGGATCAGACACCCGGGCCAAAACTGAAATATGGTAAGTAGAATCAGCCCTGTCACTGCACCGGCCAGGTCGGCAAAAAAGTCACGCACATCGGCACATCGGCCCACGTACATCTGAAGCCACTCATCTATCACTCCGTACCAAACCACAGCAAACAAAATCCACCACGCAGCCGGTTTGCGCCAGCTTACTTTGCGATTAGGATTGATTGCAAACCACAGCAGAAATGCCAGAAAAAGATAAGCGATGAAATGCAATGTCTTGTCTGATGCGGGTATTTGTCCGACCCACCGTGGAATTTGAGGTATGTGTGTCGCAATAAATATCGCCGGCCAATATAGCAGCAGTGCGATTAAAATTGGTATTTGTCGTCTTGTGAGCAATCCTCAGACTCCTGCAATTCGGTAAAATCCGTCCTAGTACGAATTTTGTCTACTATTTCGAACTTTAACGCTTAAGACTTTAATGTTAACATATTTTTGTTTATCATTGAACTGACTCGATGTGGAATATCATCGAAAAGCTACAAACTATATGGATTTTAAGCTCCGAACATTTTCGAAATTTTGTCACGGTTGTTATCTTTTTGGGGAGGATTAGATATGAAGCGAATAGTCATATTCTTGTTAGTGTTTACCGGTTTGTCAGCGTTGGTCCTTTCTCAACGGCAGGGCGGCCTTTCCAGTCTGAAGGTAATCCAACTACAGAAGCCGAAACTTAAAGGTTCGATTAGTCTTGAAGAGACGCTTGCCAAGAGGCGGAGTATTCGCAACTTCACCGAGCAGAAACTTGATTATGTCCAGATTGGCCAGTTGGCGTGGGCGGCTCAGGGTGTTACCGAACCTGCGGCAGGTTTTCGAACGGCGCCGTCTGCAGGAGCGATTTATCCGATGCAGCTATACTTTGCGACCGACGAGGGTCTTTTCGTATATCAGCCCCGGGGTCATACGTTGCGGCAGTTGACCGACAGGGACATTCGCCAGGAGTTGGCCGGTGCCGCCCTGAACCAGAGCTGGGTAGCTGAAGCTGCATGCGATATCATCATTGCCGGCTCGGTGAAAAAGATATCTGCTAGATACGGCAGAAAAGCAAGGGCATTTACTCTGCTCGAAGCTGGGCATATCGCCCAGAACATTCACTTGCAGGCAGTAAGCCTCGGCCTGGGTTCTGTTCCTGTGGGAGCTTTCGAGGTGAACACTGTTCGCAGACTTTGCAGGACCTTGCTTGAGCCGTTCTATATCATACCCGTCGGATACCCGAAGATACCGGGAATTGAAATAGAGCAGCAGGAACAATTGGAGGTTAGCCAGATGCAAAATTCCGATGTAAAAAAAGCGGTTCTGATTGTTGCAAGCGTTAGATTCCGCGATGAGGAATTGTTCGAAACCAAAGATGCCCTCAAACAAGCCAAGATTCAGACGGTCATAGCAAGCTCGCGAAAGGGTTCTGTCAGAGGTATGCTCGGCGGCAAGGCCGAAGCGACCATCCTCATAGAGCAGATAGATGTTAATGATTACGACGCAGTTGTCTTCATTGGTGGAATAGGCGCAAAAGAATATTTCGATAACCAGACCGCCTTGGATATTGCACGGCAAGCCAAAGCCAAAAATAAGGTGCTTGCTGCTATTTGTATTGCTCCTGCGGTGCTTGCGAATGCAGGTCTGTTGGATGGTGTCAGGGTGACCAGCTATGAATCGGAAAGAGTCAGGCTTAAAAAGGCCGGTGCCGATTTCACAGGTGCCAACGTCGAACAGGACGGACTAATCATAACCGGCTCAGGCCCAAAGGCCGCCGGGGAATTCGGCCAAGCCATTGTCCAGGCTCTTCAGAAACAATAACATGTGGACGAGCAAATTGGCCGATAGACTTTATTGAGAGATTATACCTCTGCCCTGAATTCAGGTATTAGCGTGACAAAGATTTCCTGTAACAAATCATTTTACCGTGATTTGTCGCTATGGACGTTGATTGGGTCTAACCTTTTGACAATGGTTCTGGCGATAATCGAAAACTGGCCTTTGTCGGCGCTGCTGTGGGTCTACTGGGCTCAAAGTGTCACAATCGGCCTGCTGTGGTTTTTCAAGATTCTTAATCTTAAAGAATTCTCAACTAAAGACTTCAGGATTAATGACAGGTCTGTTAAGCCTACTCATAAAACAAAGGTATCTACCGCGAGGTTCTTTCTGTTTCATTATGGCTTCTTCCATGTAGGCTATTTTGTATTCATTAAAAGCAGGGATGATTCTTTTGATTTCTGGCCGATGTTCCTGGGGATAACATTTCTTGTTGCGTCGCAGTGTTTCTCATTTTTCTACAACAGGAAATGGCTGACAAGCGGCAAACCTAACATCGGCAGTATGATGTTTTTCCCATATCTTCGTGTAGTTCCGATGCACTTGACTATTATTATAGGTTCGGCTCTGGCGGAAAAATTTAGTGGAAGTGTGGGTAAATTCGCACCTCTTGTGCTTTTTATGCTGCTGAAAACCTTGGCTGATGCCGCTATGCACATGGTAGAAGCGCGAGGTTTTGCTGATAGGCCGAAAAAAGTAACTGAAGCAGAACCAGAGTGTTATGAGCCGTCAGCCGAGGGACAGTAGCGGTTGGTTATAGGCAGTCTTCTGTCTCTGCCGAATGCCTTGGGAGTGATTTTAACACCCGGAGGTGACTGTCTTCTTTTGTATTCATTTCTATCAACCATCCTCACAGTCCGCAACACTACTTCTTTAGGCAGTCCCGCTTCTATTAACTGCCGGGGCGATTTGTCCTGCTCGACATAGCCTTCGAGG
>JASFHM010000204.1:0-3481 GCA_050123215.1 Phycisphaerales bacterium
GGCGTCGATGAGGTCGGCGGCGATTCGACCTTTGAGCTTTTCATAGAGGGCAGGACCTGCGCCATCGTCGCCTTTTAAGGAATTGCCGATGCAGAGGATTAAGGTGTTGTCGCTCTTACAATTTTTGAGCCGGTCGGTAAGTTTATCCAGTGATTCCATAAGGTCAGTCCTAGTTCTGCTGCATCGGCAGCAAAAGTTTAATTTACTATTTTTTATTCGGGACATCTATGGAGAAATTTGTCGTGAGTTGCTTGGGTTTTACTGAAGATGTCTTTGAAAATGATTATTTAGCTGGTCAAAGGTTGGCTGTTCAGTTGGTATGTTGTAGATAATATCAAGGGAGTTTACGAACCTGACGGCTAATACAGCTAACGTTAAGGATAAAAAACAAGTAAGGCCGGTACGAGTGGCAACATAGCCATAGTCTATTACCGATGTGACTTCTTTGAGACCGGGACCAAGAGCTCCGAGAATTGCGTTCAGGGGGATTATAATACAATACGCGAGAGTCGGTTCGATTGCTTTTGAGAGTTTGCAGCGTTTGAGGAATCCAAAGCTCTCGCCGAATTTGCAGTCTAAAGCAATTATTATCGCAGGGATAAACAATACGGGTTTAATCAGGAGCAGACTTATAATTGAGAAGAATAGTGCAAAGTAGAACGGGTGCATCTGAGCTGTGTGGAAAACAGTTGTGCCGGTGGGAATAAAAGAGGCAGTTGCGCGAAAAATCAGCCATATCAAGAAGAAATAAGTTACTGTCCACAGAAAACCAAAGGCCAGCATTCGCCAAAAGAAATGCGCGCCGAGTTTGAGAAGGTCAAGCGGTGAGTACCGTTTTTTATCGTTCAGGCATATTGTCCGTTGAAAGCCGTAGGGGATTATAAGACCGGCAAGACCGAATGCAAGAAGGACAAGCATAATAACCCATGATGCAGGTGTGCGTGAATGTTTTTCGTGTAATAGCAATATATTGAAGTATCTGAGTGCTACGTAGAGGACGATGATGCCAGCCACCTCCAGCCAGCGTTCTTTAAAGATTTCAAGAGTTTTTTTGATTTCCTTCATTTGTTATTCAAGCTCAGTGACTGGGTTAGGATTCTGTTGTTATTAGGTGTCGGCTGTGTTTATCGATTTTGAGCCAGCCTTGCGATGCGCAATAGGTGGCGATGTCTTTGTACTTTGGCGAGAACCACATCTGGTCGGGGTAGTAACGGAAGCCGAGGACTTGGTCGTCGGCGACTTTAATGAGGAAACTGGAGCTATTGGATAATACGGCCTGGGTAATCGGGCCGTTCTCGGAGAAGTCCTCTACTTTCTTTTCGCTTATCCAGACCGTGACATCTTCGAAATGCTCGATTACGTACAGGGCGATGGACCTGTAGTTTTTGGGTTTGACACTTATGAGTCCTGAGCCGAGATTTATTCTCTTTCGCCAGAACATATAGCACCAGTATTATTATAACCAAGGGGAAATAAGGAGGCAAGAACTCAGAATAACCTTAAATATTATAGCTGAATGTTAAGGTCGCACTTGCATTTTGGGCAGAGGATTCGCATGAAGTCTCCGGTCTGGGGCTGGTCTGTGTCAGAGGTTCTTTGGGCGGGGACAACGTCGGGGGTGGTCGAGAGCTGGCTGCTTTTTGCAAGGATAAGTGATGGATTTGTATAGGCAAGCGGGCCGAGCTTTTCGTAAATCCAGATGAGATGTTTTTTGGGGCCTACGTAGGCGCCGCACTTTTCGCACATCTGTATTTCAAATTCGTGCGTTTCGGACATTGCACTTCTATCGAGGTCTGCAAGGTCCCATTCGTTGGTCAGCTTGATGCCTTCTTCAGTGGTGCAGTTTTCTGCGCAGTTGCCGCAGAAGATGCAGGTATCGTAACGGCAGGTGATTTTTCTTTTTGGTGGGTCTGATTCGAGGTCGTCGACCATAGTTAAGGCTTCGGTCGGGCAGACGTTGACACAGGCACCGCAGCCTATGCATTTGTCGAGGTCGAATTCCGGCTTGCCTCGGTAACGTTCGGGGACTACGCATGGTTCTTTAGGGAATTTTGTAGTAAAGGCCGGTGAGAAAACGGCGGTAACGGCTTCTTTTAATTCTCTTAGTTTTGGTAAACGCACGATGCAACTCCGCAAAAAGAAATACGGTTAATTATTTTTTTGTTCTTCGTATTTATCGACGATGCTGTTTTCCCAGAGCTTTACACCTGAGGCATATGAGCCTTTGGCGATTGCGTGTGCAGCGGTCGGTGCGGTTATCAGGATGAATACGGCGCAGATGATAGCTTTTGCGCTGATTGGTCCCGAGGCGGCGATAATTGCTACGCCGATAAGCAGCAGGATAGTACCGAGGGTGACACACTTGGTCGAGGCCTGGAGGCGATTGTAGACATCGGGGAAGCGAACTAAGCCGATACAGCCGAATATGTCGAACAAAATACCTATAGTAATCAGAATTGTGCCAATAACGTCAGTCATCGAAGCTCCTTCCTTCCAGAAATTTAGCCAGTGCGATAGTTCCGATGAAACTCAACAGTGACCAGGCGATAGCGATGTTGAGGTAGAAGTCTTTACCGGTAGCGATTCCGAGCAGTGCGCAGAAGCCGACGATAACGATTCCGAGGATATCAATTGCGACAGTTCGGTCGGGCGTTGAGGGGCCCCGGCCTATGCGGTAAAGGCATAAGAAACAGCAGATGAATAAACCTATGTAAAAGACTATTATCATAACGGCCTCGTTCTATTCAAAAATTTTCTCAAGGAACCATTCGAATTTTCTGGCGATGTGCTGCGTTGCCTGCTCGACGTCATCGGATTTGACGTTAATCCAGTGTACGTATAAGTAGCCGTCATCGGTTAAATCGACGGTTAGAGTTCCGGGAGTCAGGGTGATGGAATTGGCAAGGGCGGTAATGCCAGATTCGGATTTGAGCTTTGTTTTAATTTTCACGATGCCGGGCTTGATAGGCATTTTGGGGTGAAGGGCGCGGTAGACGACGTCGAAGTTGGCCATCAGGACGTAGTAGAAAAAGACCGGGACATAGACCAAGAACCAGAAGAGGCGCACAGGTGAGATGAAAACATGATGCTCTTTCGGCAGTAGTTCGTGGAAGAGTAAAGATACGACAAGCGCCGCGGCCAGACCGGCTATAACGACCTGGTAGTCAACTCGGCCGTTATAAAACGGCCAGGTCAGCAATATCCAAACGATAAAGCCAATTACGAAATATATAAGTCTTCTCATATTAATTACCCGCTAATAATCCTTCACCAATTATTCTGGCGGAATAGTTAAGTCCGTCGGTTAGAACGCTAACGGCAGGTGTCAATACCATTTCTCTTATCGGTTCGATGATTACGATAAGGCCCATGAGCAAACAGAGCACAGCTAGGGCGGACATTGCCAGAAGCATCGAGCCTTTGTTTTCCTTTATGTTGTTCAGGTTATCAGGCAGCTCACCGAGGAATATATATCTTTGAA
>JASFHM010000205.1:0-3462 GCA_050123215.1 Phycisphaerales bacterium
AACACCAAGTTTGAATTTGCTGAAAGGTTCACCAGAAAGATCTACTTGAATAAGCGCTTCAGTGATGTCTAATACTATATCTTCTAGTTCCATAGTATTTTACCTGATAACAACATAATATTTATTATCCGCCCAAATCCGGTCAAAAACAAGAGGATTTTTCGTACTGCGTTCTGCGTATCGCGTACTGCGAGAGAGAATGGATTCCCGCCTGCGCAGGAATGACAAATAAGTCGCCGTGCCGGCGACTGCTAAACGCAACTGTCCCCAACCACAGGGGTTGAGGCTATATAAAAAACAACCCGGCCATAAATGGCCGGACTAAATTTAACGACATTTCCTATGTGGTGAGTTGCTGCCGGAGGCCGCGATGAGGAATCATATAGAATTACGCAAGGCCGAAA
Source organism: Phycisphaerales bacterium (assembly GCA_050123215.1). Lineage (GTDB taxonomy): Bacteria > Planctomycetota > Phycisphaerae > Sedimentisphaerales > Anaerobacaceae > CAYMOE01. The sequence goes on from JASFHM010000205.1 coordinate 405, forward strand.
GGGCTGGAGTAAAGGTAAAAACAGTTTCCGAACCGCAGGCAGCGACGAAACACCAGCGGTGACAGAATCTGTCACAGCAAACGGCGTGCCGATTTCGTTCTGCGTCGTGCGTACTGCGCAAGCGCGAATTTAACGACAAATCCCCTATAGCAAAACCTGTGCCGATTAGAACTTACTATTTAATATTTTCAATTGACAATTCAACGACGTTTTTTCTGTGTATTTTGCAACTTTTATGGAGAGTTTTTTACCCTGAGCAAATGGTGTGCCAGAAAGGCCAAAATCGGGAGAATTTTTTCAATTTCCAAAAATACCTATCAAACGCGCAGGGGGGCGTTTTACTGACCATTTAATATTGAATATTGACGATTTAAAGGCGACTTTTGACCCTTCGACAAGCTCAGGACAGGAAAATTTTTTATTTTTTGGAAGAAAACGCTTGACAAAAGTTAAGTAATTTGTGAAAATGCGATATAGTTAGGCATACGCCTCCGTTCCGATTCGTCGGGACAAGGCCGCCAAAGGTTTCAGCCCAAGCACGGGCAAGGTCGTACGGCCAGCAGGCCAAGGCATTTCGGGCAGTAAGCCCAAGATTAAAACAAATTCTAAATCCTAATATCGAAGTCCTAAACAAATACTAATTTTCAAAATTCGAATATCTGAAACGTTTTGGTCATTGGAGCTTTCGAGCTTAGAGCTTGTTTAGAGTTCCGGATTTAGACATTAGAAATTCTCTAAACGCAATGCGCAGAAATGGGGGAAACTATGATTAAACATACTGTCACAATTGGTATATGGCTCGACTTTATACTGGCTTTGCCTGTGTTGGCATGGCGGTTTGCAAAATTCGGTTACATGTTTCGCAGAATTTATTTAGGAGAAGGCAAATGGACGATTTTAGACGGGCAGGATTATTATCGACTGCGGCGTTACAGATGGGTGGCTTATGGAAGAGGAACCAGCACATACGCATTTAGATACAAATTTGTCGGGCCAAATAAGACAACGATGATGGCTATGCACAGTGAAATAATGGAGCCGAAAGAAGGAATGTTCGTCGACCACAAGAACTGCGATTCTTTAGATAACCGCAGGGCAAATCTGCGTTATGCGACGAGGACGGAAAATAACCGTAACAGGCGAAAGAAAAAGAATGCTACGTCTCAATTTCTCGGCGTATGTATCGACAAAAAGACCGGCAGGTGGATAAGCGCAATTGCGTATAATAAGAAAAGAATCTGGTTGGGGAGATTCGATAGTGAAGTCGAAGCTGCGCATGTTTACGACAAGGCAGCGAAAAAATATTTTGGTGAGTTCGCGAGGTTAAATTTTCCGCAGGAGGATGAAAAATCACAGCCGTTGTTTACGAGAATCGGCAAAACCTGGGCCAAATTTAAAAAAGCTATCGCTTAGCTACCACTGTGCCTCGCCGTACGGGCCGATGTAATCTTCCTTCTTCGGTTTTGGTCTGGATTTGATAATCGCCTCGGCTATCGCCAGGTCGCTGGGCGTGGTGATTTTGATATTCGATGAGTCGGTCTCGACAATGGCGACTTTTTCGTCCAAAGCCTCGACGAGCTGTGCATCGTCGCTAATTGTACTTTTGTCGAGTGAGTCCAGATTAGAATATGCCTTTTTAATAATTTCTGTTTTGAAGACCTGCGGCGTCTGGGCCTCGTAAAGATTTGTTCGGTCAACGGTTTTTTGAATCAGACTATCTTTGACGTCTTTTATTGTGGCAACTACCGGAGCTGCCAAAATAGCAGCGCCTTCTTTCGCTGCTGCGGCAAAGCAATCGTCGAGCCATCGGTTTTTAAGACAGCACCTGACTGCATCGTGAACTGCGACAAGCTCAATATCGTCCTTTATCAGCTCAAGTCCTTTTTGGACGGTCTCGAAGCGTTCTTCGCCGCCGAAGTAAGTTTTTACGCCGAAGAATTTCAGATTAGCGCCCCACTTGACCTCGACAATTTCCTCATCTTCCGGATTAATAGCCAGCAGCACCTGCTTAACATCATTGCGGTCGGCGAAAAACTCGATGCTTCTGACGAACGCGGCCCGGCCGGCTACGTCCACAAATGGTTTTCTTCTATTACCGCCAAATCTCGTGCTCGCCCCCGCCGCACAAACTATTACTGCAACATTACCCGCCATAATCAAATCTCTCCGGTTTAACCGCCTTGTAGATTAGCCAAACATCGCCTTTAGCACAAGGACGATTTCACTTAACCTACACCGACGGTATCGGCTGAAAAAGATACTCTTGCACGAGACTTGCTCAATCACTATATTTGCAGCAATCGTATATTTTAACACCGACTTGATTCACGGGAGATTTTTATGTCCATATTCCGTTCGCCGCAAAATCCAATCATCACACCTGATGACGTTAAGCCCAGCCGAGACGATTTCGAGGTGATAGGAGCCTTCAACGCCGCCGTGACTCGACTCGGTAAACAAGTGATTCTGCTGCTAAGAGTCGCCGAAAGGCCTGTCTCTTCGAATTCGGACATTGCATACGCGCCGATTTACGATATTGAGAAAAAGCAAATAGTCCTTAAAGAGTTCAGCAAAAACGAACCGACCAATGATTTTTCCGACCCGCGACTTATAGTAAGAGCAAACGAAACTTATCTGACAAGCATCTCGCATCTCAGAGTAGCCCGCAGCCGGGACGGTGTTAACTTTGAAATAGAAGAATCGCCCGGCCTTGCCGCCCAAACCGAGTACGAAACCTTCGGTCTCGAAGACGCCAGGATAAGTCTCATCGACGGAATTTATTACATTAACTACGTCGCCGTATCACCGGCGGGCGTGGCAACCGCGCTCGCTTCGACGAGTGATTTTGTAAACTTCCAGCGCCACGGCATCATCTTTTGTCCTGACAATAAAGACGTTGCAATTTTCCCCCAAAAGGTCAACGGCAAATTTTACGCAATTCATCGGCCTGCCTCGGGATTGTTTCAGAAAAACGATATGTGGTTCGCCGAATCGAACGACCTTATCTGCTGGGGAAACCACCGTTATCTAATGGGGCCTTCAACAAAAGGATGGGACT
>JASFHM010000206.1:0-3454 GCA_050123215.1 Phycisphaerales bacterium
GAGCCTCAGTTCAGCGAAGACAACAAGACGGTGCGGGTTAAGTTTGTTATCGAAGAAGGGGTTGCCTACAGCGTAGATAAGATTCTGGTTACCGGCAATACGCACTTCTCGACGGAAGAGCTTGGAAAAGATTTTAAACTCCAGCAGGGCAAGGTCTATAACGAGAAAAAGGCCAAATTCGATGTCAAAGAAATACTGAAGCGGTATAAAGAAACGGGTTTCATTGATGCGGTTATCGAGAAGAAAAGGCTCTTCGCGGCTAAGGACAGAATAAATGTTGAATACCATATCACTGAAGGCAAGCGTTTTCGAATCGGTCGCATCAACATTACAGGTAATACGGATACCAAAGACAGGGTTGTAAGACGAATACTGGATGAGTATGACTTTCAACCGGGCCAGTGGTATAACGCTGATACAGCGCGCGGCGATGGCTCGGGCTATCTTGAGAAACTGGTCAGAAGAACAGCCGTGACAGAAGCGGCGGCAATAGTTCCGACAGGCGACCTGCCAGACCAGAAAGACGCACAGGTTAATATTACCGAGGGCCAAACGGGTATGATTCTGTTAGGTGCCGGCGTCGCCAGCGACAGTGGTGTTATAGGTCAGTTGGTCTTTGAGCAAAGAAACTTTGATATCAAAGACAAACCGAAAAGCATGTGGGAACTGATAACAGGCAAAGCCTTTAAAGGAGCAGGCCAAACTCTTCGTATTGCTCTTGAGCCCGGTACGGAAGTAAGCCGTTATTCGATTAGTTTCTCCGAGCCGTACTGGAAGGATAAACCCATGTCTTTTGATGCAGTCGCTTCGAGTTTCGAGAGAGGACGCGAGTCTTACGATGAGGAAAGAATGAAAGGCATGTTTGCCTTCGAGAAACGGTACAAAAACAAGTGGCGCCGCAGCATCGCTGTCAGGGCGGAAAATGTCGATGTTACCGATCTTGATACCGATGCGCCGAAAGAGGTCATAGATGACAAGGGAGAGAACACAATATTTGGTGTAAGGCTCGGTATAGGCAAAGACCTGCGGAACGACAGGTATAACCCAAGCAGCGGCTACAACTTTAATGCTGGTTATGAACAGGTGGCCGGAGACCACACATTCGGAATACTCGATGCCGTTTACCGGCATTATCAAACACTTCACGAAGATTTGGCTGAGAACAAAACAGTCCTGGCGGTTAAGCTTCTCGGTGCTGCTATCGTAGGTGATGCGCCGGTCTTTGAGAAATTCTATGGCGGAGGCTCGGGTACCTATGGCATACGCGGCTTTGAATATCGCGGAGTGAGTACGAGAGGGCTTCAGACCGGCGTTACTCCAGCCAAGCGTAAAGACCCCATCGGTAGTGACTGGATTTTCCTGGCCAACGGAGAAGTGACCGTACCGCTCGGCAGTGAGACCTTCTCGGGATTATTCTTCATAGACAGCGGTATTATCGACTCCGGCGGTTACCGCGCTGCAGCAGGTGTTGGCATTCAGATACTTATTCCACAGTGGTTCGGGCCTGTACCAATGCGGTTCGAGCTGGCTACGCCGCTTATGAAAGACGGTGAGGACGATACGCAGGCCTTTAGTTTTTCTGTGGGAAGACTGTTTTAATCCGGCTGGAATCTGATACCTGCTTAAGCTGACATTTAGAACGTAGTCAAAGCAAAGAAAGGATGTGATGTATGAAAGCAAGAACGGTTGTTCTGTGTTGTTTGGCGGCAGTTATTATCCTGTCACTTAGTAATCAGCCTAACTGGGCAAAGTCAAAATCTTCTGATGGGATTAATATAGGCGTGCTCAAGATTCGCAAAATTTTCGAGCAATGCAAAAAAAACGAACAGTACAAGGAAATGATGGCCGCCGAGCAGGAAAAAGCGGTCGCGGAGCTCGAGAAGCTCAGAGCCGAGCTTGACGCCGAAAAGGCCGGACTGCGAACGGTCAAGGCCGGCAGCACCGAACACATGACGCTGATGAAACAGCTTCTTACCAAACAGGCTAACTATGAGGCACAGCAGCAATTTCACCAGCAGCAAATGTCTATCAAAGAGCAACAATGGATTGAGCTGCTTTACAGAGACGTGGTACGTCTAACCGCCCAGGTGGCGGAGGAAAAAGGGCTCAATTTAGTATTCGAAGCCAGTGAACCTGAGTTGTCAGACACTACCGCTGAGAGTCTTGTAATGAGCATAAGGACGCACAAACTTCTTTATAACAGCGGTTGCGAGGATATCACCGACGAAGTTATGAAACGGCTGGACGCGGGAAAGTAATGTGTCTTTCAAAGCCGCAGAGTCGGTAAGACGTATGATTACAGTTGCAGAACTTGCAGAGCGAATTGGGGCCGAGCTTATTGGAGAGGGCACCGGCCGCGTAACAGCGGTTGGGCCCATCGAAGCATCGTCCGAGACTGACGTAACCTTTGTCACGGATGATAAACGCGCGCCTTTGTTATCGAACTCAAAAGCCGCCGCGGCAATTGTCAGCAAACGCCTCGCGGATTATGCTAAGCCACAGCTCATAGTTGAAAATGTAAATGCTGCGCTCATAGAAACGCTGAAAATTTTTGCACCGAAGCTCAAAGTCCCCGAAAGCGGCATAGATGCAACCGCCAATATAGGCAAAGACACCAAAATTGCCGACAGTGCTTCTATAGGCACATGTGCGATAATTACCGACAAGGTGCAGATTGGAAAAAACAGCGTCATTGCAGCCGGTTGTGTAATCGGCGAAAACTCGGTAATTGGAGACAATTGTCGACTGGACAGTAACGTAGTCGTCTACCACAATTGCAAAATCGGTAACAATGTCATTATTCAGGCCAACACAACTATCGGTTCGACCGGCTTCGGATATACTCAGGTAAACAGTTCTCATCAACTGATACCGCATAACGGCGGTGTTGTAATTGAAGACTTCGTCGAAATAGGCGCTAACTGCTGTGTTGACCGAGCCAAGTTCGGTAATACGGTGATAGGTGCCGGTACGAAGATAGACAATCTTGTACAGATAGCACACAATGTAATAATAGGCAAATGTTGCCTGATAATAGGCCAGGCCGGCATTGCCGGAAGCAGTAAGCTTGGCGACGGTGTGGTTCTGGCCGGCCAGGTTGGAGTAGTTGACAACGTCAATATCGGTTCCGGCGCAATTATAGGAGCCCAGGCCGGTGTGATGAGGGATATACCCGCCGGCAAAAAGGCTGTAGGCTCTCCGGCAATAAACTATGCAGAGGAAATCAGACTGCTCGCGTTGCGAGCGCGTCTGCCTAAAATGGTCGAACAGCTCAAGCAATTAACAAAGAGGGTGGAGTCTCTTGAAGCTTCAAAAGACCATAAAGAATGAGGTTAAGTTTTCCGGAAGAGGTTTGTTCGGCGGCGAACCATCCCAAGTCTTCTTTCGTCCGGCCGAGGCCAATTCCGGAATTACTTTCGTTCGGACCGATACACCGGAGCCGGTCAGGATAAGC
>JASFHM010000207.1:0-3443 GCA_050123215.1 Phycisphaerales bacterium
CGATACGGTGGTGCGGCTTGCCGAGATTGAGAATATCGTAGCTATAAAAGAAGCCACGGGCAAACTCGATATGGCAAGTGAAATAACGACCGGCTGTGATATTACGGTGATATCGGGTGACGATTCCCTGACGCTTCCGATATGTGCAGTTGGGGGCAAGGGAGTTATAAGTGTCGTTGCGAATATCGTTCCGGCTGATGTCAAAGCGATGACGGATTTGATTCTGGAAGGTGATTTCGTATCGGCTTTGAAATGGCATAAGAAACTTTTCGCCCTTAGTAAAAATCTGTTGTCTCTGGCAACCAATCCTATACCGATTAAAGCGGCGATGGCGATGCTTAATATGGCTTCGGATGAGATGCGGTTGCCGATGACATCGCTGGCCGAGGGCAGAAAAGCGGCGCTGCGACAGACGTTGGTCGATTACGGACTGCTGAAATAGTGGCTTAGGCTTCTACGGGGTTACGAATTTTTCATTAGCTTCCGGAGCTTTTCGAGTTCGCCGGGTTTGATGTGATAGCAATGGCTGTGGTCTGGGTATGTTCCCTCGGCCACTTCGCTTGCATAAGCGGTAAAGGCATCAACGGTACTTTTGGCGAGGTCGGCGTAATTTTTGGAGAACTTGGGTTTCGGACCTGAGGTCAGGCCGAGTATGTCGGGAGCGACGAGTATTTGGCCGTCGCAATGTGGGCCTGAGCCACAGCTTATTACCGGGACATCGCTGTTTTGCGTGATAATCTGGGCAACTTCGGCGGCGATGCCCTCCAGCAGCAGGGCGGATGCGCCGGCATTTATCATCTGTTTAGCTAAATCGATGAGCTGGATGGCCATTTCAGCGGTTGCGCCCTCGGCTTTAAATTTACCTATTTTACCAATTGTCTGTGGAAGCATGCCAATATGGGCCATAACTGCCATACCAGCGTCACTGATGGCCTTTATTACGTTGAGATTTATGCTTGTAGCTTCTATCTTTATTAGTTGAACGCTGGCTTCTACAGCGAATCGGCCTGCGTTTTTAACGGCTTCGGCGGTGCCTACCTGATAAGATAGGAAAGGCATGTCGGCGACGAGGCAGACATTTGGTGCTCCGCGACGTACGGCGGCGGTAATTGTGACCATGAAATCCATAGTGGCCGGGAGCGTGGAATCGTGGCCGAGAACGAGCTGAGCGGCAGAATCGCCAACGAGAATCATTTGGATGGGTGTTTGGGCTACAAGCCGAGCGGTGGTGTAATCATAGCAGCTGACAGCGGAGATTTTAGCACCCTGTGATTTTGCCTGGTATAGGTCTGATATTGTAACCCTTGTGTTCATCGTGACTTTCCTGTCATTTTGAAGAAAGAATTAACAATAAAAACGTTAAAATAGATAGAACAATCCGGCCTCTCAGAGCGTATCAAAAATGTGGCTTTTGAGCATCTTTGGCCGATTTTGCTAAAAAATACCGAAAAATTCGGCGGTTTTCAACAGTAATAGTTGAAGAAAAGAAGGCAAAGTGTTCTCTAAAAGAACAGAATTAGATTTTGATTAAAGAAATTGGGTTTATTTTTTCGATTAAACTAACATAGTGGTTTTAGAAGAGTATTTGGTAATTTTCGTTAAAATTAAGCAATTATTTGCTTTTCATCACCCTCCTCCGAAGCCAGATTCTGCTTTTTAGGATCTGGCTTTTTTATTGCGCATATCCTTAGCCGAGTCATATCGATTACAAAGACAAAAAAGTGTCACTGAGTGCCAATTATTTTCGGTTTGCAAGGACTATCACCAAGATTATACAATCTCGTGTAAAAATAGGGAAAGGCAGCGAATTGGACGATGGCTGAGATAAAGAAGTATATAGCAATTGACATTGGAGCAGAATCGGGCCGGGTAATACTGGGCTCGGTTTCATCTGAGAAAATTGAACTCGCGCAGGTCCACCGATTTGATAATGGACCAATTCATGAAGATGGTTCACTTCGCTGGGATTTTAATAAAATCTTCAGTGAAATCAAAACCGGCATCGCCAGGGCGACTAAACAAGCCGGTGCTCAGGTTTGGAGTCTCGGTATCGATACATGGGGGGTGGATTTTGGTTTGCTGGATTCAAGCGGACAGCTCATTGAGAATCCATATCACTATCGCGACAGTCGAACCGACGGCGTGATGGAAAAGGCTTTCGAGCTGATGTCTAAAGAGCAGATATATGAAAACACGGGGCTGCAGTTTTTGCAGTTCAATACCATATATCAGCTTTTTTCAATGCGGCTGGCCCGCTCGGCTGCGCTGGCCAGGGCGACGAATCTCTTGTTCATGCCGGATTTATTTTCTTATGCTCTGTGCGGAAAAATCTACAGTGAATATACCATCGCGAGCACCAGTCAGCTTATGGATATGCAAACGGGACAATGGTCGCGGGAAATTTTTGACAAGCTGTCACTGCCTTTGGGGATAATGGCCAAGACAGTAAAGCCGGGGACAGTGGTAGGCCAGGTCCTTGCGAAGGTTGGCAGCGAAATAGGCTGCGGTCCGATTCCCGTTATCGCAGTCGGTGCGCATGACACCGCATCGGCGGTGGCGGCGGTTCCGGCCGGTGATAATAGGTGGGCGTATATTTCCTGCGGGACATGGAGCCTGATTGGAGTTGAGACGGCTGAATCTGTCATTAACGATAAGACATTCGAGGGCGACTTCACTAACGAAGGTGGTGTAGAGGGGACGGTGCATCTGCTTAAAAATGTGATGGGATTGTGGCTTATCCAGCAGTGCAAAAGGCAGTGGGAAAGTGAAGGAACAGAGCTGTCTTATGAAGAGCTGACTGAAGTGGCCGATAAAGCCAAACCTTTTAAGCGGTATATTGACGCCAGTGATGTGAACTTTTTGGCGCCTGGTGATATGCCGGCGAGAATCAACGACTATTTTGAAAGGACCGGCCAGAAAAGGGTTGAAGATAAGGGTATAATAGTCAGGACGGTATTGGAAGGGCTTGCTTTTAGGGTCAGGTGGACGATTGAAAGACTCGAAGAAATAATTTCTGAAGAGCTCGATACGTTACATATAGTCGGCGGGGGTGTACAGAACGAATTGCTCTGTCAATTCGTGGCAAATGCCGTGGGCAAAAAGGTCATAGCGGGACCGGTTGAGGCGACCGCTGCCGGAAATATACTGATGCAGGCCAAAGCCACAGGGCAAATCAAGTCACTGGAGCAACTACGCGGCATTGTGGCTAACTCGTTCGAGCTCAAGCAGTACCAGCCTCAGGATAAGTCCACCTGGGACAAGCACTATAAGCGGATTAGTAAGTTGCTTCGATAGAGTAAATCCAAGCAGCGGGCGGTTAGGCGCTTGAAGATGTGAAAACAGTCCTTGAAAGGAAAGGATACAATAGTAAAATCGTAAAAACAGGAGCCTAAATCGTCTCCTGACTCATGAAGTGCGTCTCATTTTTGATGAAGGCATATAGG
>JASFHM010000208.1:0-3434 GCA_050123215.1 Phycisphaerales bacterium
CAGAAATTACTACAGGTGACCACGTAATCTTTTTTGGTAAAGTCGTCACCGCCCACGTAAACACCGAACAAAAGAAACGACTTTTCGCCATAGGCCCCAACTACACCCTCGGCCCAGCCAAATAGAAAAAATTAAATTGAAAATTGCAAATTTCTATGGTTTGCAAATCTTACAGGGTCGCTTGCCGTCCTGTAAAGCCCTTTCGCGACTGGAGTACTTGACCAGGTTCTTCGGCATAATTCGCTTGGCTGCATAACAATTAGGATTGTGAAATACCCTACTGTTCTTCGATGCGACATAATAACCCTCAGCCTCTGTAGCAGATTTTCTGGCCTCTCGCTTTGCGGTGATGGGCACCACCGCATCCTGCTTTTCTCTGCTCTCGCTTACCAATTCTTTAATACTACTGTTGGCCTTTTGATACGCTGCAATAAAGGCTTTGACTTGCGAAAGCACGGTTTCAGATACTGCTGCCTTAAAATTCTCTGCATTAGTTGCGCTTGGCCCGACATCTATCCTCCAAACTTCGGCCTTCATCGCCTTACGAGGCGGCTGAGCCGTATAAACTTTCCTCGCCAACGACGTCTGAACGTTAAAAACACATGTCCCACTGTCCTGATGCTTAATCACATAGATACGTATCATCAGTTCCGGCAAATTAATCGACCGCCATCGCAGGTGGTTATACTGTCCTGCTATCCTCTGCTCAAGAACTTTAATCATAGCCTCGTTCGGTTCATTCGAGCAAGTTTCAAATCCCGCGCCTTTAAGTTTCTCCTCTGCCTGCTTTTCGATATCCTCCGCCAAATCATCACTCGGCCGCTCACCCGTCCAGTACATCGTTACATAAGGAACAATCTCTTTCACCCCCTGCAGCGCAGTATCTTCAACAGGCTCGCTGATTTCATATACAGTCTCTGAAAGACACACCGCCGGCATCAAAACAAACACCGCGCACACAGATACCAAACAAATCGTTCTGCTTCGCATAACTACCTCCCTTAAGAATTTGGCATTCTAAATTTTAAATTTAGCATTCGCATCGATTATGCTATCAACGCAAACGCGTTTGTGACTTTCATCCCTTCTTTGATACCAAGTTCTTTTGCCTTTTCATTCGCCTTGATTATTTTTCGGTTGGGGAATCTATCGAGCGTCTTGATAGGATTATCCGGCGTACTCTCCACTAAAGCCGCTGCCACCCCATACCGCTGACAAGCCTCAACATCTATCACCGGACACGCCAAAAATCCTTTTGTCCCGGTCACCAGCAAAATATTGAAGCCCTCCCACTTAGGCTGAACTCCCTCGACAGGCCCGTTAGACGTCTCGAACCGCTTTCTGTTAATCTCCATGCCGCCTCCCTCATCTAATTCATTTTCTCAAACCAATCCCTACCTAATTCAAGAAACCTAAACCAAAACAAATAAACTGTCAAATACTTTAATTGCTAGCCCTCTGTACTAAGAGTTGTTCAGCGATTCACACATTCTCAGGAGTTCATCAATCTTAGCACCAATGTCCACTGATGCTGGATGGCCACGCCAGACAATATTGCCATTTTTGTCAATGAGTAAGGCTGTAGGCACTCCTGATATACCATATGTTACCGCTGGCTTAGATTTAAAACCTTTCTTTCCTTCATGGCACCATAAATGACGAACATCTAACCAGCCTCGGTTCTTAACATGATCAACCAAAATTTCCTTTTTATCATCCATACTAACAGCCAAAAGCACTGCTTTCCCTTCCCAATCGGCTTTCTTGTTATTTTGTAGCTCACAAAGAGATGCCATTGGACTCTGGCAAGGCCCGCAAAAGACCGACCAAAATTCAAGAAAAACAACCTGTCCCCTAAATCCAGACAGATTAACTTCTTCGTTACTGAAAACATCCTGCAGAGTTATATTTGGCGCTTTTTGTCCTTCAATCGGTGCGAGTGTGAACTCAAGGTTACCGTTTTTTTGTTCGCCATCTAATCGTATTAAGAATCGACCTAATATTCCTTCTCTAATTAAAAGTGTAAAGTAAGCTTCATTTTTCTTATCGTTAACACCAACAAGCTGAATTTGTCCTTTACCATTAAGTGTTCCTTTCTCAATCAGGGCTGAGCCATAATGTATATCTTCATAATACAAGGAATAAGGCTCACCGGCCGCTGCCTGTCCGTCCAGCCAACGAACAGTTAGAGTCGCGTTACGCTCCCCCTTATAATTATTCGCATCATATGGAGTATATTCGAAAACAAAAGATTTACTCTGACCTTCTGCTAATGAAAATTCCTCCATGTCACGATAAACTCCCGGGTTTATCTGGCCCAGTATATATTCTGAATTATTTTTTGCTGGCATAGTGTAAAAGCTTATCCAGTAATCACCCGGCATAAAATAATCTTGTTCTATTTCCAGATGCGGTTCTTCGGTTCGTACCATAGTTACTGTATAGCCTGTGTTTGTGCCGGGTTTGTTCCAGCAAATTCTCATTCCGCATGTTTTGAATGGTAATTCACCAATCCAATCCTTAGGCTGTTCGAACCTAGCCTCTATAGTACCAGGCTGTGGTAGCTCAATCATAAGTTGATTGTTTTTCAGGTCTTTTGCACTATAAGGGCCCGAACGAAATGCCCGTAGAAAACCGGGGTAGTCGATAAAAACAAAAAACTCTTGCGAGTTATCACTAATATGAAATTCATATCGACCCTCTTCTATTTTAACAAGTGAAGTCATATTCAGGTCACTTTGTCCCCTGCCCCTCGACCAGTTCTGGTAAGACATCAATGCTAAATCTTCGAACTCGGAAAATACCACCATCGGCTCCAGTTCTGCTGGGATTGCTCTGCCGTCCGCCGTACTCAGGACTAATTCTCGCCTTCCCTTGCGGAGAACAATTTCTTTCTCAATAGTTCCTTTTGGATGTTCAAACCTGAGTATCTCCGGTACGTATCCCTCTGCCCGGACTATTAGCCGATGGCACGCGGCTTCTTCACTACCCAAAAGACCATGGAGCGTTGGTCCCTCTCGCCAAGTTGTGTACCCGTGCTCATAGGTATGATGGAGAACTTCGAACCTGTCTACCTTTTTTCCGCTTTCGTCGGTTGCTTTAAGATGAAAACTAAGTTCTGCTCTTGCCTTCGTACTGCTGCCTGCGATTACGCAGGTTAATAATAACGTTAAAAGCATCTTATGTTTCAACATCTTTGAGGGCCTTAAGCAGCAAACTCCCATTCGAAATTCAAATCTGTGGTTAAAAAATATCGCTGCAACCTCTGTGATGAATTTTAAACGGGCGAACCAAGCTGCTTTTTCAATTCCTCAAGTTTCTCTTTCAGCATCTCGGCGGTCTTTGCTTCGACGTTGAGTCTCAGCAACGGCTCGGTATTACTCGGCCGACAGTTAAACCACCAGTCCTTATACCTGATTGTCACCCCGTCCAGA
>JASFHM010000209.1:0-3410 GCA_050123215.1 Phycisphaerales bacterium
CAACCTTTACCGACGCAGGCTGGGATTTTGATACGCCGATATGGGAAATGTGCCCGGACGTTAATGATTATCCACACCTCTGGTGGGAGTACTATTGCAATGTACCTCCTGTTGCTGTAGCCGGGCCGAACCAGGTAGTTTACGTTTGCGATAATGATGAGCTTGCCGAAGTCCATCTCGACGGCCTGGGTTCGTACGATGATGACGGTGACGAGCTCGATTATTACTGGTCATGGATTATCGACGGCAATGTCGTCGAAGCGAACGGCGTCGCTCCGACAATCCAGTTACCCATCGGCGAGTACGAGATAGAACTCGTTGTCGACGACGGCACGGAATTGTCCGAACCCGACTACTGCACTATAACCGTCGTAGAGCCGATTCACGCTCGAATGTTTTGCAGACCTTGGTTTTTAAACACCAACAGCCGAGGAGGAATCATAACCACTGTTATCTACGTACCAGATGTCACGCCCGAAGATATCGACGCCGACGAGCCTTTAATCTTCATACCCGGCGGTGTCGAATCGACAAGACAATTCGTATCCCAGTGGCACAATCGAGGCTGCACGTGGATTATGGCTTGCTTCGACAAAGGCGACTGCATCGACAGCCTGTCACCGGGCATAAACAAAATCAAAATCACCGGCAGATTGAAAAGCGGCCAATGCTACTACGGCTACAGCGGAATTTACGTCTTTAAGCCGAGGTACTTTTGGTGCCCGCCAATGCGCAAAAGGTTTCCAGGTTATTAACCAAAGCGTCCCTCGAATTTGAGCAGGCGTTGTTTTAGTTGCGGGCCGCCGTAAGCGGTAAAACCCCCTGCTTTGCCGTCACTTCTAATCACCCGGTGACACGGAACAACCAAAGGCAGAGGATTCCGAGCAAGGGCGTTGCCGATGGCTCGTGCGGCTTTGGGTCTGCGAATCTTTTTTGCAAGCTCGGCGTAAGTAAGCACCCTTCCGAACGGAATATCACGACAGGCGGTAAGGACAGCCTGGCAAAACGGGTTAAGCTCCGACAGCAATAACGGAATCCGACGAGGGAAGTTCACGTTATGCCCCCGGAAATACGCGATTATCTGCTCGGCGAGCGAATGGAAATAAAACTCATCGTAACAGGCCCCGTCAAAGCCGGCCAGGAGCCGACTCTCGACGATTTCGGGCTTAGGAGACGGCAAATGCGAGCGTAAAAGCCCCTTTTTCGTCCCCGCCAGGCCGAAATAGCCCCACTCGGTCGAAAAAATTACATAGCGAACGGCTTGTCTGAGCTTCTGAGCCATAAGTCCGAATGGCTATTATCCCACGTTCAATTTGATTGACGCAAGAGGGATTTTTTGTTAGATAAGCTGGTTTTTACGAAATTTGTCTTTCAGAGGCTAAACCGCCCTTTTAGAGCGAAAAGATGGCACTCGACGACTTGAGAAAACGCATAGATGATATCGACCTTGAGCTGGTCAAGCTCTTAAACGAGCGCGCGCAGGTCGTGGTCGAAATCGGCAAGGAAAAAAACAAGAGCGGCGGTCAGATTTACGCGCCGGACAGGGAAAAAGAGGTCTTCGAGAAGATAAAATCGGCCAACCAGGGACCGCTTCCCGACAGGACTATGACAGCCATTTGGCGGGAGCTGATGAGCGGCTCGTTCGCGCTGGAGAGGCCCTTGCGAATCGGCTATCTCGGACCGGACGGCAGCTTTAGCCATAACGCCGCGATGCTCAAGTTCGGACAAAGCGTCGAGTACGAACCGCTGACCGATATCAGGAGCATCTTCGGCGAAGTAAGCAAAGGCCATTGTGATCTGGGGCTGGTCCCGATTGAAAATACCACAGGCGGCGGAGTCATAGAGACGCTCGATGCCTTTACCGATTCCGATGTGAAGATTTGCGCGGAAGTTTTGATGGCGATACATCATAACCTTATGGCGAACTGCCCGCTGGAAGAGATAGACAAGATTTATTCCAAGCCCGAGGTTTTTGCTCAGTGCCGGAACTGGCTCAGCGCGACTTTCAAAGAGGCAAAGACAATCGCGGTCACTTCGACGGCAAAAGCAGCAAAGATGGCTTCGGAAGAAAAAGGCACAGCGGCGATAGGCTCTGCGATTGCGGCCGAGCTCTACGGATTAAAAATCGTCTGTGAGAATATCGAGGATATCACGAACAACATAACACGATTTCTGGCAATAGCCAAAGAGGATGCAAGACGAACCGGCGAAGACAAGACTGCTATACTGTTCAGCACAGCTCATAAGGCAGGTGCGTTAGCCGATGTGCTGGAGGTATTCAAACAATACGACATAAACCTTACGAATATCGAGTCTCGACCGAGCAAGAAAAGAGAATGGGAATATTATTTCTTCGTTGACTTCTTAGGTCACAGGACGGACGAAAACGTAATAGCCGGGCTCGACGCAGCACGCAAACATTGTTTGCAGCTCTCGATACTGGGCAGCTTTCCGCGGGCGAAAGAGTTGCTTTGAGTGGTTAACTGGTTAATTTAATAATCGCGTGATTTATAATTAGGGGACAATCGATGAGAAAGCCGTTTATAGCTGGCAACTGGAAAATGAACACCGACATCCACAGTGGCGTGCAGCTTACAGAAGAGCTCACGAAGGGTCTCGAAAAAATAGGCGATATCAACGCCACAATTGCAGTGATACCGCCCTTCGTATACATTCCCGCGGTAGTCAAGGCCGCGAGCCACTCGAAGATAGCGGTCGGTGCGCAGGATATGTACTTCGAGCAAAAAGGGGCTTTTACAGGCGAGATAAGCTCTTATATGCTCAAGGACGTCGGCTGCACGTATGTCCTGTGCGGACACAGCGAGAGGCGGCACGTCATCGGTGAAAATGATGAGCTGGTCAATAAGAAAGTTCATGCTGCGATAAGCGGCGGACTTTTGCCGATAATGTGTGTAGGTGAGCTGCTCGAACAGCGCGAGGCCAACAAGACGGCTGAGGTGGTCGAACGGCAGATAAAGGCGGGCTTCGCGGGCTTAGGCGAAGAAAAAGCCGCCGCGGTAACGGTGGCCTATGAGCCGGTCTGGGCCATCGGCACCGGCAAGACCGCGACAATAGAGCAGGCCCAGGAAGTTCACGCGATGATACGCGAGCTTTTGTCAAAGATGTATAGCAGCAATTTGGCTCAGCAGATTCGGATACAGTACGGCGGCTCGGTCAAGCCGTCCAATGCCGCTGAGCTGATGGTACAACAGGATGTCGACGGGCTCCTTGTCGGCGGGGCAAGTTTGAAGGCCGGTGACTTTTTGGAAATTATAAAGGCTTCGATTAATTAACAGGGGCGGACCTGCATATCCGCCCTGATAACTTTTTAATCAGTTTTAAGGAATAGAGAAGATGGCGTTGCCGCTTTTGAAAGTCAGTTTCGTAATGAATGTTATTGCCGTTATTTG
>JASFHM010000210.1:0-3399 GCA_050123215.1 Phycisphaerales bacterium
CTTGCCAATTTCAATTCCATCTTGTTCGAAGCTTCCGTTCATAATCAGACTAAGCTCGCCATATAACAAGCTGACGCTCATACATAACCCAATAAATACAAAGGCAATTGACAATTTCCTCTTCATCATCACCGCTTCTCCGAGAAATAGCTCTTACAGCCGTTACTTTTGGAAGTTGTAAATATCGTCTCTTGTACCGTACAGACCATCCCAGCCCGCGCTTAAGAGGATATAAGAATCCAACCTATATGGCCTACCATCAGCCAGCGATATCTTACTGTTCCAGATACTCCAATAGAACGTCTCTTCAACACCCTCACCATTGTCGTCAGCACCCTCGGCAACATCTGCGTCCATAGGATGCTCCTGGTTACTGATAGTACTCCATGGCACACCCTCATCCACAAGGTCGTCGTTGTCCTTGTAATCATAGATGTTATCCTCATCGTCTCTATCATGACTATTGCCAATGGTTGGGTTGCATGTACCGGACCGGTTTGCCTTGTAGTAAAGAATAGGCATGCCGACCTTATAACCTGTATTCGGCATTTGCCGTGTGTAAACATCGCAGAGGACAAATAATTCATCCATAAAAGCGGGAGTAGTAAAATTGCTCAAGCTATCGTATATACCCGGTTCTTCGTTTAACGGAGCGCCGGGGTCGTAAGGCACCAATCTTGTTGCATTAGCATTTTCGAGCTGAAGGTATGGCCCCATCCTTGATTGTCCGCTTGTGGCAGGCGGAGTGGGTCCGCTTGGAGTCGTATAAAGCGTATCAGTTCCGCTTGCGTCTCGCAGGTCCGCCCGAAAAACCGAATCTCTGTGAAAACCAAGCAAATCCTGTCCGACCATTGCCTCGGCAAGCTTCATCGCCCCGCAGTATGCTACGCCGTCAGGTCCCTCTTCACCGGAATCGGGATAGCCGTCATTTTCGGTTTCGAAAAGCTCCATGGCTACATCGATACTGTGAAACTGGGCACGCTGCTTTACCTCTTTGGCATATTGCTTGACCTTGTTTAAGGCCGGCACTAACAAACCGATGAGAATTATGATTACGCTCATCACCGTCAGCAGCTCTACGATAGTAAAGCCGCCTTTTTTGCCGAATCGTTTTTTTCTCGACATCACTTTGTTCTCCTTTTATATCTCATGAATATTATTCTCACAGCCAAAATTCAATTAACCGGCACTACCCAAGCCGGAGATAACCTGAATCATCGGCAGGAATATCGACAAAACTATCATCATGACAATTCCGCCCAGCCCGATAATCATTACAGGCTCGAGCAACGACATCAAAGATGCCACCAGAACGTCCACCTGCTCGTCGTAGTTGTCCGCTACTTTCAAAAGCATCTTGTCGAGGTCACCCGTCTCTTCACCGACCGCAACCATATTGGTAACAATCAAATCGACCGTTTTTGACTGACGCAGCGGTCCGGCGAATGTGTCACCCTGACGAATAGAGTTATGAACATTACCGAGCATTCTCGCAAAAACTTCGTTACCGGCCGTCTCACGGGTAACATTAAGTGCATCGAGAATCGGAACACCAGCTCCTATGAGCGTCCCGAGCGTCCTGGTCCAGCGAGTAACCGCTACTTTACCGCTAAGCTGTCCAATAACAGGTAGTCTCAGTTTGATAGCGTCCAGCACCAGCCGACCCATTCGGAACTTTCTTATCATTTTCATGGTAAATATAAATACGAACGGAATACTGATAATT
The DNA here is from genome assembly GCA_050123215.1 of Phycisphaerales bacterium. Lineage (GTDB taxonomy): Bacteria > Planctomycetota > Phycisphaerae > Sedimentisphaerales > Anaerobacaceae > CAYMOE01. Next base: position 1,727 of record JASFHM010000210.1, read on the forward strand.
ACCAGCCAGCCGTATTTGTACGCTATCCAATTACTCACACCCATAACGGTCTGCGTTATAGGGTTGAGTTCACCTTCTATCATTTCCGTAAGCACCATGGTAAATTTGGGAACCACCCATTTCATCAGGCCAAGAAGAATAAGAAATGCCGCTGTAAGAACCGTCAGTGGATATATCATCGCGCTTTTAACCCGGCTCTTGAGCTTTTGAGCCTTCTCCATAAAATCCGCGACCCTTGCAAGAATCAAATCCAGCACACCACCGGTCTCACCAGCCGCGACCATATTCACGAAAAGCCTGTCGAAAGTACGAGGATATCGCCCCATAGCCTCCGAAAGGGTCGAGCCGCCTTCGATGTCGTCGGCGACGTAACCAATTACCCGCTTAAAAGTCCCGCCTTTTTGCTGCTCCTGCAGAATCCTCAGGGAACGCAATATAGGCAGACCCGCATCCTGCAAAGTTGACATCTGCCTTGCAAACTGCGTAGTAAGCCTGGGCTTGACCCTTCCGCCGGCGCCTCGCCGACGAGGTGCTCTGGCAGCTCTTGCCGGTTTTTTCTTGGCGCCGGTGAGTTGTACCTTGGTTGGGAAATACCCCATATTTCGGATTTTACTTACCGCTTCCTGCTGACTCAGGGCCTCTATTTCGTCCTTTACTCCGACACCCTGTGAGTCAAGCGCTTCATATTTAAAGACAGGCATTTTAAATACCTCCTATAAGTACACAGCCATCCGCATAACCTATTTTTTTATCTTGCTAACCCTCGATCATAGTTTCCTTAACTACTTCATCGATTGTGGTGATTCCTTCATATATTGCCGCTAAGCCATTATCTCTCAATAATCTCATGCCGGCTTTCTGCGCCGCAGACCGCAAAACATTGGTTGATGCATGGTTCATTATCAACTCCCTTATTTCATCGTTGAAAACCATAATCTCAAACAACGCTATTCGGCCGCGGTATCCTGTGCCGTTGCATCTGCTACACCCCCTGCCGCGATAAAATGCTTTATCCCGCACATCTTCGGGGCTAAGCCGAAGCTCGCTCAATTGATGCTCGGTCGGCTCAAATTCAGTTTTGCAACCTTCACATATTTTCCTTACCAGACGCTGAGCAAATATTCCCTCGACTGTCGCTGTAACCAAGAATGGCTCAGCCCCCAGATCCAGAAGCCGTGCAATGGAACTGGGTGCATCATTGGTATGAAGCGTTGTAAATACTAAGTGGCCCGTCAGCGATGCCTGTGCCGCAATCTCCGCCGTCTCGAGGTCACGAATTTCACCAACCATAACCACATCAGGGTCCTGACGAAGAATTGACCTGAGGCACCTGGCAAAGGTAAGGCCTATTTCAGTTTTCATCTGCACCTGGATAATACCGTCAATGTCGTATTCTACCGGATCTTCAGTCGTGATGATTTTACGATCAATACTGTTGAGCTCAGTAAGTGCGGCGTACAAGGTCGTCGTCTTGCCGCACCCGGTAGGCCCTGTTACAATTACGATGCCGTTGGGTTTGCGGATTAGCTGGCGCACAAGTTTTAGTTCCTCACTCCTGAATCCCAGCTTATCTAAATCAAGGCTGATTTGTTCCCTGTCAAGCACGCGCAGCACAACGCTCTCTCCAAACATTGTCGGCAGAACGCTCACTCGTAAATCAGCCTTGATTTAGA
>JASFHM010000211.1:0-3394 GCA_050123215.1 Phycisphaerales bacterium
CGATTATCGAAGGTATCAGCACACCGATGATACAACCAAAAACAGCGGCAATTACTATCGCAGGTACGGCAGGCCAGTTAACCTCATGCGGAATAAAAGCCAAACCGTATGAGCTGGTTCGCCACAACTTTATCCCGAATATTACCCGCACCCATCCTTCCAGTACATTGACATTGCTCGTAATAATTATTCCCAGAATAACTCCGACAACCGAACCCACTATGCCGACGCAGGCACCAAATCCTGCGAAAATCACTGCTGCTGCGGTATTCGATGTGCCGCAGCTTTTGATAATAGCGATGTCTTTCTGCTTGGCCGTCACAATCATATAGAAGATACAGAAAATCAACAGCACCGCCACCGAGCAGATAACGCCAAAGATGAGCAGAACAACTCTCAGCTGGTTCCGTAAATCCTCGAACATTTCCTTGTGCCACTGCTGCTGAAGATGAACTATCAGGTTCGGCACTGCCTCAGGCTCGAAATTCATTGTCTCGACAGCAAATTCGGTCCACTGGGCTTTAACAAAATCGACCACAGACTCCGGCTCAATTCCTTCTTTGACTCTAATCTTTAGAACATTAGTCCTTCTCGCATCGACCTTGCCGAATTCAATAGCTTCAAAATGCTCATAGGGTAAATACAATGTCTGGTCGGAAAAAAACGTCTTCGAAAAGACAATATCCGAAACCCTGAACCTAGATACACGCCGCTTAAATGCCCGGCCTCCCATGGTAAGAACAACCTGCCTGCCGATGAGCTGTTTCGCAGCTTCAAAGTCATATTCGTCGGTTTCTTCGTCCGGCTCGGCAACAATATTTATTCCAAGCCATACACCGGGCAAATCGTTATGGTCGGGAACAGAAAAGTCAGGTGTTTTTGACAGCCCCTTATGCCTGATGAGTCTATCAGACCAGTCAATAAAACCCTCTTCGTGAATCGGGTCTATACCAGCAACAGAAACGGCCCGTACATATCCGCCTTCCACAAAAAGCAAACCACCCCCGAAAAGATACGGCGTAGCGGCTTTGATATTCGGATTGCGCTCTAATCTTTCAATAAAAAGCTCAAAATCATTGATGTCCGTCCCCTGCGGCCAAATGGCCATGTCGCCGTAATCAGCGACAGTCATGTTACGCAGGCTTTCGATGTAGCCGGTAAAAATACTATCGGTTACAACCATTAAGGTGACCGACAATGCCACCGCAGTAATGCTCAGCAGAACAATTTTCCTCTTGTGAAGATAACGTAGCCAAAGAAATAGTTTCAACATAATCAGGAGTTTGAGTGTTTAAATAATTTTTAGCTCCCTGTACTGCAGGGGGTTTAATATTTATGAATCTCTTTGGGGCTTTAAAAGCGGAAACAGTACCACGTCGCGAATACTCAGAGCACCGGTCAGTACCATCATCAGCCTGTCGATTCCAATCCCCAGTCCGCCAGCCGGAGGCATGCCGTACTTAAGAGCAGTAATGAAATCTTCATCCATAGTAGCCATTGAATCTTCCTGGCCGCGCAATTGAATCCTGAAGTTCTCTTCCTGGACGGCCGGGTCGTTCAACTCGGTATACGCGTTAGCCATTTCCATCGTTGCAATGTAAAGCTCGAACCGCTCGGCATATTCGGGCTTATCTTTCTTGCGGCGAGTCAGAGGGCACAAGGCCGCCGGATAATCAACTACAAACGTTGGATTGATAAGCTGTTTTTCCACCGTTTCTTCGAAGACCTCGTTTATCACCACAACATCATCCATATCAGCTTCGTCGATACCAAGTCTTCGAGCTTTCTCTCTCAAGCCTGCTGTATCACCGATTGCACAGCCGCTGTACTGCTCGAGCAACTCGGCATAAGCAGCTCTTTTCCAGGGCCCTGCAAAATCTACCGTCCACTCATCGAACTGAACCTCTGTACTTTCACAATATTGCTCGACGAGCTTGGTTATCAGCCGCTCGGTCAAATCCATCATCACGTTGTAGTCACCATAGGCCTGATACAATTCGAGCATCGTAAACTCAGGATTGTGCCGCCTGCTTAGTCCTTCGTTACGGAAATTACGGTTAATCTCGAAGACCTTCTCCATCCCGCCGACCAGCAATCTTTTCAAAAACAATTCCGGCGCAATCCGCAAAAACAAATCCATATCAAGACTGTTGTGATGAGTCACAAAAGGTTTGGCCGCGGCTCCACCGGCTATTGTCTGCATCATCGGAGTTTCGACTTCCAGAAAACCTTCGCTATTAAGGAACCGCCGTATTGACGAGATGATGTCGCTTCGTTTTTTGAAGCGCTCCATCACTTCAGGATTAGCCCATAAATCCACATACCTCTGCCGATACCGAAGGTCAACATCAGCCAGACCGTGAAATTTTTCCGGCGGCGGCAATAAAGCCTTACCCAACAGCGTCAACTGCTCGACCCAAATAGTAATCTCGCCTGTCTTGGTTTTACCCAACTGGCCCCAAGCCCCGACGATATCTCCCAGTTCGAGCAGCTTTACCAGCGACCACTGTTCAGAGAGAAGCTTTTTACTCAAACCAATCTGGATAGTCCCCGTCCAGTCCCGAAGTGTAATAAAAATCAGCTTGCCGATATCTCGTAGCAGGACAATGCGGCCGGCACAATTGGCCCTTTGGTCTTCATCGCCCTCCTTGTACCTCTGTACGATGCTTACAGACGACTCGGCCCCTTCGTACCTGCCGCCGTATGGTTCGATACCGAGTTGCTGTATCTGGGAGAGTTTCTGCTTCCTCTGCAGTTCAAATTTGTCTGTTTTTTCGGCGTCCGCCAAATGAAAATCCCTTTCTGCAATGCATAACCCGCTAAGATAACGTCACTTTACCACAGCCACCATTCGGCCTTGCTCTAAGAGTTTAGTCCTGATGACCAATAGTGCAACTGTTAATTGTGGGTCAGACGCCAATGTTTCCTCAATTGTATGTTTTTTAAGAGGTGCGGCTTCGAGGTCATGGTCAGCCTTGACCAGCACCTCATTATCCCTCTGGACCTTGCGCATTTCTGTTAATTCGTCGCCTGTCAGCTCTATTTCGATATCAGGTCCTATGCCCCAATCCTTTCGGCCGAGCTTTTCCATATCTGTCCGAGACTCTACCCGCTGGCCTGAAGGCAGATGATAATAAGCCATAGTGTATTTCAACTGGGCGCCGCCTCCCGGCCGATAGGTAATAGCCTGAACGCTGCCCTTGCCGTGAGTCCGTTCTCCGATAATAATAGCCCTTTTGTATTTCGGGTCCTGCAAAGCACCTGCTACAATTTCCGAGGCACTGGCCGAGAGACTATTAACCAACACCACCAAGGGATAATCCGGATGAGTACCGGAGGCCCGGGCCTGCAGGTACGTAGCTATGCCCCACTTGGGCTGGGTTCGAACTATTAA
>JASFHM010000212.1:0-3389 GCA_050123215.1 Phycisphaerales bacterium
TCGGCTAGTAAAAAGGCGCCGCACATCGGCACCTCGAAAACTCTTCCCTTTATCTGCTTGATATTATCACCATGGGAACTCCCGGAAAAACTAAGATTGATTTTACTGGCGTTGAATATCTTTATCATGTCCCCAAATTCGACAAATCTTCCAAAATCCCTGCCAAAGACCGCTAATGGTACACCATTGTTTTTCAGATAAAGCAAATTCTCGTATCGTTTTCCGTAGCTTTGTCCCACAAAGCTCACATCGCAAACAAAATCACAGTAAATTTTCTTGTAGTAATTATGGTTCGAAGCCCACTGGGATTTTATGACTTTAAGCCCTAACTTCTTATATTTTTCAACCGCATACTTATCGGTAGTCACCGAACAAAAAGCGTGTCTGGCCACGATTTTGGAATAATCTTCAAATCGCCAGTGGTCATCGGAGAACCAGACAATCACTTTCGAGCCAAGAACGTTAACAGCATCCAGTGTCTTTAATTCCACCTGGTCCTGATAGGCATGAAGAAAAACATATTCGGGTTTTTGGCTTTTAACGACTTCGATGATTTCCGCGTTCATCGATTCTTTGCCAATCTGCCCAATCCTTTCGATGTAATTGTAATTAATTACCTTTGAAAAGATGTGAGTCAGAGGCTCATAGAAATTCACGTTGCAGTCATAGTTGATGCAGCCAACAGTTAAGAAAAGCATTTTTTTAGACCATCGGCCCTCTGCAGTGCCATCGCTGCACAAATTATTTGCGGACAAGCGATTCTTATCGTCTTTTCCCATTGCGCATTTCCCAGCCAATTACAAATCCTCCGCTTTTGATGTTGTTTGACTATTGACGGGACAAGGCTCGGCGTTTTTTACGGCCTCGACATGATAGCCAACAGTAAATTGGTCAATAAAACAGTTCTCTTCAAGCGCGAACAGGTATCGAGGGAGCCATTCTCCGAACAAGTACTGAATGAATCCGACACTGCCACCGTGCAGATGTTCATGCTGAGGCAGTGTCCAGCTAACCCGCGCACACTCCTGAGCAAGTAATTTGAAAAACCCGCCGTTTGGGGTTAGCTCGATAAGCTGACAACCGAAGATGCCCAGAAAATGTCTGTACCATTCGGCGGATACCCCCCCATAATAATGATAAGGTAATTGATGTAATCCCGAACCGAGAGGAGCGGTTATTAATAACCTGCCGCCCGGCCGCACAATTCTCACCATCTCACGCAAAGCTTTTACAGGCTCGGGGACGTGCTCCAGAACCTCGGTACAGAGAATCACATCGAATGAATTATCATCTACGGGGATAGAACAAATGTCGGACACATAATCTATCTGGCCATATTCGTTTGTGTTATTTTTCTTTATCCCCTCGTACTTCTTGAAATCTTGCGTCTTATAGTCGCAATGAGAGAAAAACTGCCTGTATGGACAGGTTCCCGCACCTACGTCTAACACTCGCGAGCCCTGTTCGATGGTTTTGGCTTTTTCATGAACCCACCGATTTCGTGTCCTCTGATTAAATCCGGTGACTTCTTCAAGCGGCAGCCGTGAACAGTTTCGGGTAAGTACACCAGGAGCTTCTGCAATCGAAGAAACATCCGGCATCTGACCATTCGAATCAGCAACTGAGGAAACATTCTGAGCCTGAACATTTGAAATTGAAGGTTGAAAGTCACCTAATAATGCCGCACAAAGCTGGGATTTCCAGATTTCCCACTTCGGCTTTTCATCATCTGCAACTGTGCTCTCAAGCAATAGCTGCTCCGCTGCTTCGAACTGCTCCTGCACAGATATGTCTTTAGACTTTACGGCAACAACCTGGACATTCGATAAGTAAGGTTCCTTAGTCCATGAAGATGACTTTGTTTCGACCGAATCGAATCCCAACTTGTTAAGCGTACGTTCGAATCTTTCGGGAAACCAATGGTCAACATGATAACCCCACACAGCCGTCTGGTCTCCGGCCAAATGACGAACCACACCCATCTTGGTTTTCCACGAGGCATCTGAAACCAGCGTCTTTGCACTACCAATCAAGTCGGGAGTTTCAATCAAAAGCCTGCCGTCGACTTTCAGCCAGCTATGCCAGTTAATCAGCAGGGCAAGTCCGATTACACGATTAAAGTGTTCAAAAACATGATGCAGTCGAACCTCATCGACGGTACCTTTAGGAAAATTCAAACTTCTTATATCAGCATAGAAGTCCGCTTTCGGCTGAATTAAATTGTGTTCCGATGGCGGGTAATCAATATTTATATAACCGTCCAGGTGTTTTTGTCCACAGCCAAGGTGCAGCCGAAGAGCTTGTCCTGATTCCCATAATCTTTGAGCTTCAAATTGTTGCAATACATTAACATCATTATCGATTGCCTTAGAGCAGTTGTTTTTTGTTGAAAGCATTGGATTTATCCCTTGTTCTACTTAACAAGCTATCCCGTTTTTGGCCTGCGATCACCAGCTTCCATGCGATGTTCTTCCCAGGACCTGATATCCTTATCACGACAGTAATGAACAATTACATGCTTGGCTAAACTCGGAACCGCAATTATCACATCTTCGAAAATCACAATATATCTGACCTTATCAATTGAGTTAATGGCGTTTATCACGACGCAAATATTAGGCCACTATTAGGCCACTGCTCTGCAGGATGAGGTTCTGGAGGGGGAGACAAAAAGTATCGTGCGTCATCAATAAGAATGAAATGTTCGTATTCAGAGTTGTTTATTATCTCAATTTCCTCAATCAGCGGACACTGGCTGTTCACCCCGTATGTTGCGCCCCCGCTCCAGTGACCGTCAAGCCAGAAGATGCTCGGTCCTTCAAGTTTAGCGATAACATCTCTTAATCTTTCTCGACTGTCCCCATATATGAACTCAATGTTCCCAACATCGCGGTATTTCTCGGTAACCTCTTGATAAAGACCTTCAGAGGCTTCTATCGTTATCACACGGTCGAAAACACCACTGGCCCAGCATGCGGTACTTCCCTTATACGTTCCGGTCTCCACAAAAGTGGAAATGCTAAAAACGTCTTTCAGTTTACTTATAAGTTCAACCGGTGAACCAACATTCTTAAAATTTACTATTCCCATAATAATGCTCTTTCAAGGCTGAAATAAATACCTAATTTTGTGACCAAATTCCTCTGGGTCATCCCGTTTATCCACATTAGACAAACTCGCTTTGATTAAATACTTCTGCGATAGGCCTTAAGTGTTCTTCTGCCCTTGCGAATCGATTGAAGCTCATCACTTATTCCCTTATGTCGGTCTGTTAACACCAGATAAATCTTTCTGTAGAGCTTCTCAAGTTTCCGTTTTTCGGCTTTGAATTCATCACGTTCTAAAATTTGCATTTCACTTAGCTGCTTCACAACAGGGTCGCTCTGAAC
>JASFHM010000213.1:0-3366 GCA_050123215.1 Phycisphaerales bacterium
CCTAAAGCCTATAAAGAACTGACCGGCCTGATGACCAGACTCGAAAAACACTACAAAGACATGCAGGATATGGAATTCACTATTCAGGAAAAGAAACTTTATATCCTGCAGACCAGAACCGGCAAACGAACTGCCGAAGCCGCCGTTACAATCGCGGTTGACATGGTCAAAGAAAAACTCATCAATAAAAAACAGGCGGTTATGCGTGTCGAGCCCGACCAGCTTGACCAGCTTTTACATCCACACTTCGATTCCAGGGCCAAGCGCGACGTTATTGCTAAAGGTCTTCCTGCCTCACCGGGCGCAGGTGTCGGCCAGGTCGTATTTGACGCCGACACAGCCGAAACCTGGAAAGCCAAAGGCAAAAATGTAATTCTTACACGAATCGAGACCAGCCCGGAAGACATCGGTGGTATGGATGCCGCGGTTGGCATACTTACCGCTCGTGGCGGCATGACTAGTCACGCCGCTGTCGTTGCCCGCGGTATGGGTAAATGCTGCGTCGCAGGTGTCGGCGAATTGAATATTAACTACAAAGCCAAAAAGATGACCGTCGGCAAAGTTACCATCAAAGAAGGTGACTGGATTAGCATCGACGGTTCCTCCGGCCAGGTCATGAAAGGTCAACTCGCAACAGTCGAACCTACACTTAGCGGCTCGTTCGGCCTATTCATGAAGATGTGTGATACAATTCGTACACTCGGCATTCGAACAAATGCCGATACACCGGGTGACTCCAAAAGAGCACGCAACTTCGGTGCCGAGGGAATCGGCCTGTGCCGAACCGAGCACATGTTCTTTGAAGGTGACAGAATTTGGCCGGTCCGCCAGATGATTCTCGCCGCAGATGATTATTCCGAAATGCTCAAAGCACTCGAAACCACCGAAGCAGGAAAGGCTCAAAAGGCTGTTGAAAAAGAATATGCAACCGCCAAGAAACAATTCGAAGGTGCTTTGAAAAAACTGCTGCCATATCAGCGTAAAGATTTCGAAGGCATCTTCAAAGCTATGGCCGGCCTGCCTGTAACTATCAGATTACTTGACACGCCGCTGCATGAGTTCCTGCCACAGGATGCTTCTAATCAGAAGGAAATGGCCAAGCGTTTAGGCGTCAAGCCCGCCGCCGTCAAGGCACAGGTCGAGCAGCTCCATGAGTTCAATCCGATGCTCGGTCATCGTGGCTGCAGACAGGCTGTGACTTACCCTGCGATTTATCGTATGCAGGCACGTGCCATCATCGAAGCCGCACTGAATGTCAAGAAGAGCGGTAAGACCGTACTGCCGGAAATTATGATTCCGCTGATTGGTTCGGTCGAAGAATTGAAGTTCGTTAAAAACGAAGTCATCGACGAAATCGAGCAGGTCTTCAAACAGAAAAAAGCCAAGATTAAATATATGATTGGCACAATGATTGAAGTTCCGAGAGCGGCATTAACAGCCGATGCGGTCGCCGAAGAAGCAGAATTCTTCAGCTTCGGAACCAACGACCTGACACAGATGACCATGGGCTTCTCACGAGACGATGCAGGTAAGTTCCTCGGCGAATACGTCAACAAAGGAATTTATGCCGCTGACCCGTTCCAGAAGCTCGACCAGACAGGTGTCGGCAAACTTGTTGAGATGGGTACAGTTCTCGGCAGAAAAACAAGAGATAAGCTCAAGGTCGGTATCTGTGGTGAACACGGCGGTGAACCCAGCAGTATCGACTTCTGCCATCGCGTAGGAATGAATTATGTTTCCTGCTCGCCGTTTAGAGTGCCAATTGCCAGACTCTCAGCAGCTCAGGCCGCTGTTAGAAACAAGTAAACTACTTGTAAAACAACTTAGTTTTCGATAAGGTGCAAAGCCGAAACGCTTTGCACCTTTTTTTTTGTGAGAGTAACAAATGGTATCCTTTATTCTCTTGTGTCTGTTTCTCGGGTTAGGACATGTTTTTCGCAGCAAAATAAAACTCCTGCAGAAACTCTATCTGCCCAGTTGTGTAATAGGTGGTATCGTTGCCCTGCTTGTGGTCCAGTTTTTCGCGTTGATGAATAATAAATTCGGGCTGTTTGCTGAAACAAATTCACTAATTACCGAATGGTCACAACCCTGGTCAAAACTGCCCTCGTTTCTTATTAATATTGTTTTCGCATGTCTGTTTCTTGGTGTCAAATTACCGAAGTTTTCGACACTATGGCACCGGGCGGGGCCGCAGGTTGCGTACGGCCAAATCGTTGCCTGGGGACAATATGTCGTCGGCCTCGGTTTATGGATTGTAGCGTTAAGTTTTATCTGGCCGAGTCTACCTGATATGTTTGCCGGAACTTTACCAGTAGGCTTCGAGGGTGGTCACGGCACAGCAGCCGGCATGGCCGACGTCTTCGAACACTACGGATGGGCTCAGGGCAAGGATTTCGCCTTGACTAGCGCAACGTTCGGCATATGTTCGGCGATAATAGTCGGAATGATTTTAGTCAACTGGGCGGTAAGAAAAGGCTATACGCATAAAAACGCCGAACCATCGGCGATTCCGGAAGATGACTCAATCAGTGTAATTCCGGTTGAAAAAAGACCTTCCGCCGGAAAGCTCACCGTAAAAAGCGATGCTATCGAAACATTCAGCCTGCATATTGTGATTATTGGTATTGCGGTGGGCATTGCTTATCTTGCAAAGCAGGGATTAGTGTTAATCGAACACAGTGTCCCGTGGATAGCCGAGCATAAACTGCTGAGCGGCTTTCCTCTATTTCCACTATGTATGTTGGCAGGACTACTAATTCAGGTGTTCGAAGAAAAATATGACAAACACAAACTTATCGATTTGGGTATAACCCGGAGAATACAGAACAGCTCTCTAGATTTTCTTGTGGTTGCAGCAATCGCCACAATCAGGCTCAACATCGTTGCAGCCGGCATTGTGCCGCTGCTGGTTTTGGTTCTCGCTGGAATTTTATGGAATGTGTTCTGTGTCGTATACCTGGCTCGAAGAATACTGCCCGATGCCTGGTTTGAAAGGTCTATCGCAGAAATGGGCCAATCCATGGGAGTGACCGCTACAGGATTGTTGCTGCTGCGAGTTGTAGACCCTGACTATGAATCTTCCGCGGCTGATGCCTTCGCCTGCAAGCAACTTGTGCATGAACCTTTTATGGGCGGTGGGCTGTGGACGGGCATAGCTATTCCATTAATCGCAGTCATCGGCCCGGTGAAAGTTTTCTTTATCGCGCTGACCGCCGTGATTATCTGGTTTGCGATTATCTTCTGCTCAGCTCTTATTCGACGCAGTAAGCGGTCGGTATAGCTATAAATCCTTTATCCGTACTTATTGGCCTCTCTAGCTATTGACAATTATCAGTAATAAAGAGACAATGGCTTCTTCGACGT
>JASFHM010000214.1:0-3361 GCA_050123215.1 Phycisphaerales bacterium
CCTGGACCGAAAACGAATCGATAAGGCTGTCAGTGAAGTCGCCAGTCGCATAGTGACGGATTTGCCGGCCGAGGCTGGTGTTGCTGCAATCGGAATTCGCAGCCGGGGTGAGATACTTGCTCAAAGGCTCGCAGCTAATCTTGCCAAGCAACTCAATCAGGAAGTTCCCTGCGGCACACTCGATATTACACTCTACCGCGACGACCTTAACTCTCCCACCAACGCTCAACCGCAGGTTCGGACAACCGAGATAGGTTTTAACATCGACGATAAGGTGATTATTCTTGTCGATGATGTTTTGTACACCGGCCGAAGTGTGCGAGCGGCGCTCGATGCCCTGATAGACATCGGACGGCCTAAAGCCATAAAACTTGCTGTGTTGGTCGAGCGGGCCGGGCGAGAACTGCCTATACAGGCTGATTATGTCGGTTACAAAGCCGATATCGAGGTAGGAAAACTGGTTCAGGTTCATTTTGTCGAATCTGATGGCAAGGATGAAGTATTTGTTGAGTAAATGAAGCGCAAGAGTAAACACATAACCTGGCGACACAAACATCTGCTCGGCTTGCGTGATTTAAGCGCAGATGAGATTACTTATATTCTTGATACTGCCGAAGGTTTTGAGCAGATAAGCACTCGCTCAATCAAAAAAGCCCCGCCTCTTCGAGGCAGGGTCGTCGTCAATCTCTTCTTCGAAGACAGCACGCGGACCCGCAACAGTTTCACACTGGCAGCGAACCGGCTCAGTGCCGATGTGATAGAGTTTACCAAGAAGATGAGTTCTGTAAGCAAGGGCGAGACGCTTCTGGATACGGCCAGGAACCTCGAATCGATGGGCATCGACATCGTGGTTATTCGCCACACGGCAGGCGGAGCACCAAAGCTATTGAGTAGAAATATAAATGCGTGCGTAGTAAATGCCGGCGACGGATTCTGTGAACATCCGACTCAGGCACTGCTCGATGTTTATACCATTCGAAAACACAAAGGCAGTCTGAACGGGCTCAAAGTCGCAATCGTAGGAGACATTGCCCATTCGCGGGTTGCCCGAAGCGATATGTGGGCAATGACCAAACTCGGAGCAGAAGTCATATTCGTCGCGCCTCCGACACTTATCCCAGGCCAGGTTGACAGGCTGCCCGTTAAGGTCTGCTACTCGCTCGATGAGGTAATCGATAAGGTAGACGTGATAAATATGCTGCGTATTCAGTTTGAGCGGCTCGGCGGAAATCCTTTCCCATCTGTACGGGAGTATTCACACTACTTCGGATTGACTGTTGAGCGAATGAGAAAAGCCAAGCCCGACATTCTGGTAATGCATCCGGGGCCTATCAACAGGGGGCTGGAGATGGAAAGTGAAGTCGCCGATGGGAAGAATAGTGTTATTCTTGAACAGGTCAAAAATGGCTTGGCCGTACGCATGGCTGTATTGTTCCTGGTGAATCAGGCTGCAGCGCAAAAGCTATAGAAATAGACTATGGAAGAATTGCTGATAAAAAACGGAAGGGTAATCGACCCGGCCAATAATCGCGACGAAATATGCGATGTGCTGATAAGCGACGGTCTGATTGCTGACGTCGGCAAAATTGAAAAAGACTCCGCAAAGATAATAGATGCTTCAGGCAAACTGGTCACGCCGGGGCTGATTGATATTCATGTGCATTTTCGTGAGCCGGGCGATGAAGAGGAAGAGACCATCGCCAGCGGCTCGGCTGCTGCGGTCGCGGCCGGTTTTACATCGGTTGTTTGTATGCCCAATACAAAGCCGGCCATACAGGATGAAACCGACGTCGAGTATATACATCGCAAGGGCAGGCAAACCAGAAAGACCCATGTTTATACGATGGGCAGCATCACCAAAAACCGAGAGGGCATTGAACTTGCCGAGATGGGTTTTATGGCCGAAGCTGGCGCGGTCGGTTTTACCGACGACGGCAGCGGTGTTCAGGACCCGGCTGTAATGCTAAGGGCTCTTAAATACGCCGCCATGTTCGATAAGGTTATTTCTCAGCACTGCCAGGATGACGCTTTTGCGCGCGAGGGTGTTATGAATGCCGGGTACAACGCGACGGTATTGGGGCTTCCCGGTATAGATGTGCTGGCTGAAGAGGTTATGCTATGGCGGGACATTCAGCTTATAAAAAAGACCAAAGTTCGCTATCATGCTCAGCACATATCAACCGCCGGCTCGGTTGAGTTGATACGTCAGGCCAAACAGCAATCTCTGCCGATAACCTGTGAGGTGACACCACATCATTTGCTGCTCACCGATGAATGTTGCGCCGATTACGATACCAATTATAAGGTAAATCCGCCACTGCGAACAAGTACGGACATCGACGCATTAAAACAAGCTGTCAAAGAAGGTCTAATCGATGCCCTTGCTTGTGACCATGCACCGCATTTGCAGAGCGAAAAAGAACTTGAGTTTCTAACGGCGCCGTTTGGAATAGCTGCTTTGGAATGTTCTTTGAGTTTATATGTTAAGGCGTTGATTGAGCCTGGCATTGTTGATTGGCCGCAGTTGATAAAGATGATGACCTGCAATCCTGCGAGAATCATCGGTGTCGACAAAGGTACTCTGACCGTCGGCAAGCAGGGTGACGTTACTATAATTGACCCCGAAGCACAGTACACAATCGATACGAGCAAGTTCCTTTCAAAAAGTCGTAATTGCCCGTACCAAGGCTGGCGGGTCAAGGCAAAGGCCAAGACGACTATTGTCGGGGGCGAAATCAGGTTCCAGGTGTGACTGTCAAACCAAGTATTGAACATGTTGATAATTGATGGTTATAATCTTCTGTGGTCTATCCATAAAGAAGCGAATTATAGCGAGCTTGACGACTTGCAGCTTTGCAGACTCATCGGCCAATATCTCAAACTCGTGAAAAAGCAGGGCCAGATTATCTTTGATGGTATAGGTCCACCTGATAAAGCTCCTTTCGGACAAATAGCGAACTTAGAGGTAATTTTCTCGGGGCAAACCAAAGATGCCGATACTGTGATAGAAGCAAAGATAGCTGTTGATAGTGCTCCGAGGCGCCTTACTATTGTCAGCAGCGACCAGAGAATTCGCAAAGCGGCGCGCGCGGCAAAGGCTGTTTCGGTAAAATCCGAAAAGTTCTACAGCCGGATGCTTCAATCGCTGAGCCGTAGGGAGCCTCGAGCCGAACCTTCCGAAAAACAGCTTGGTTTAGACCCGGCTCAGACCAAACAATGGCTCAAGTATTTTAACCTTGAAGAATAATTCGGTCTTTGTTACTGTTGAGATAGTTGAGGGGGCGAAACACACTTTATAGGGTTTGAATTTGCTATGCTGGGTGAGGTAACGAACAGCCGGTTAACTTTGTTAGAAAAAATC
>JASFHM010000215.1:0-3352 GCA_050123215.1 Phycisphaerales bacterium
GTTTCGCTGAGCAACTTGTTCATATACGCTTTGGATATGCCTATTCTGGGTCATTTGTGTATCTCCCAAAGACAAGAAAATGTGAAAAAATACGTTTTTTAGGTAGCCTAAAATAAGTTCTGCTAATATACTATTGAATATTAGCAGAAGGATACTATCATATATTCTTAAGATAGCAACAGCTTAAGTGATTATAAGATTCATAAGGAAAGCTTATAATGCACATCGAATCCCTCAAGGTTTTCTGTGATTTAGCAGAGCTTAAAAGCTTCTCAAAGACGGCGGAAAGGCACCAGGTCAGTCAGTCGGCGATATCACAACAGTTAGCGCAGATGGAATTATTGCATAATTGCCAGTTGATAAATAGAAAAAAACGGCCGCTCGAACTTACGGCTCCGGGGCAACTGTTTTATCAGATGAGCCGTGAGATTGTTGATAAGTATGAGGATTTTAAGGGTGAGATGAATGCGCTGAAATCGGTGGGGGGGACACGGCTGAATGTCGCGGCGATATTCAGTATCGGGATGCATTCGCTGCCGAGATATGTGAAAAAGTTTATGGTGCGGTATCCGGATGTGCATGTGCACCTCGAGTATCTCAGTGCGCAGAGAATTTACGAGCTTGTATTAGGCGGCGAAGTTGATATCGGGTTGGTGGCAATACCGAAGAGAGACAAGCGGCTTGACGTGTATGATTTTGAAATGGAGCCACTTGTTCTGGTTTGCAGCCCGCGACATCCGCTGGCGAAGCAAACGCAGGTTGATATAACTCAACTGCAGTTCGAAAGGTTCATTGGCTTTGAGGCTGAGATTCCGACTCGCGCATGGATTGATAATATACTGCAGCGGTATAACGTTAGTGTGCAGCTCGTTATGGAGTTTGATAATATCGAGACCGTCAAGCGGGCGGTGGAGATTAATACGGGGATAAGCATACTATCTAAGACGGCGGTGGTGCAGGAAGTGGCGGATGGGACGCTAAAGGCGATAGAATTCTCGAATGAAAAGTTCGTTCGGCCGACCGGCATCATTACGAGGAAAAACAAAATTCAGACCCGCGCGGGAAGATACTTCCTAAAGCTGCTCACCAGCGGAGAATAAATCTCAGCCCCTTTTGTTTTTGCTGCGCTGGAAAGTTCAAACACGCATACTTGCCGTAATATTTCTTCGCAGCTTCGTCGTACGCCCTGGCTGCGTCAATTTCATTAATGAAACTTCCCAAGTGCAGCCTTTTGCCGTTGACGGTGACTCTTGCAATGAAGCGTTTTTGCCTGCGGTGAAAAGTTACGCCTTTGTATTTCGAGGTTCCTTTCCACGGCCTTCTGTTCATATTGTTCTGGGCGATTGTAGCAAGTCGCAGATTTGCTCTTCGATTGTCGAGGCTGTTGTGGTTGATGTGGTCAACCACTAAATCAGCCTTTCGGTCGCGCTCAAGACAGGCGTTGAGCTGAGATTGCATTATTTGACGGGGCATAGTGATAATGCGATAGGTGTTATCCTGCGAGGATAATCGCAGGATTCGAGAAAACGTTTTTCTTTTATTAAGCCACCAGGGGTATTGATTCAACTGGTAGAAATCGGCGGGGTCGACGATTGTGTGTAGATTCGAATTTACCAGAGGTATTCTTCTGAATGAGTAGCCGTACCAGATACGACGCAGCAGCAGAAGCGGGGCGATGATAATTCGGTCGAGCCATTCGGGAATTGAGATTTTTAGGTTGTACGTTGACATGATTTTCCTCCCTATTTCACCGCAGAATCCGCTAAGACCGCGGAGAAATATATTCACTAAGGGCTAATTTTAACCACGGATTAACACAGATTGTCACGGATTTGGCTTTGACGCAGCGTCTTCGACCGCTTTCGTGTTCTGCGCCTCAAGAACTTTCTACAAGTAAACTTGTTCAAGCTCGTTGGGCTTGTCCACTGCTGCTTCGCAGCTTGCGTCAAAGCTGATACTTGGGCCGACTGGCCCGGACTTGCCGCTACTGCGGCGAAAGACTTGATACCAGATACCCGATGCCGGATACCAGATACCCGATGCCGGATACCAGATATTAGATGCTGCGGCCACTGGCCGCTGATACTTTCGACAAACTGTCGAACTATTGCGTATTTTCACAAACTGCTTAACTTTTGTCAAGTGTTTTCCGTAAAAAATACAAATATTTTTTCCGAAGGCCGGTTTTGGGGTGAAATCGAAGGTTCTTTGACGCAGATTTCGTAGATTTTTTTAGATGGGATAACCAGTCTACGTTAAAAATTCTTCGGGCAAGCAGGATTGGTAAGATTCACTCTGTTGCGGACCGAAATCGGATTTGTAAGTGGAATTCAATTAAAGCCTGACCCGCAGGAAAACTTTTCAAGATGTCTATTGTATAGGATCTTGACAGCCTTCTTTTGGATGATTGTTTATAGGAGGATTGGCGGTGGGTGGTACCTCGGATTCTTTTTCTTTTGCTTCATCCAGTGATCGAATTTGCTTAACAACAGATTGAAGCTGTGTTACATCACGAATAATAGATAGACCGGGAAGAGATTCTCCCGTTGCTCTATTGGGTACATAAGCAGATACTACTCCAATAAAGTGTGTTTTTTTTGCACCTTCTGGTTCGGTCCAAAATGCTGGTCCTCCACTAACTCCATTGATAGCCACTCCATCCACAAGATATGCCCGTTGGGATTCAATAAAGGTACTAATTCGGCCTGAAAAGAAGCAAAGATTATCCTGCGATATGGCCGGGAATCCTATCCACGCTATTTCGGTTGTGGTTTTCAAGTATTTTCCCTCAGGAGATAAGATAGGGTCAGATTTTGGGAAAGGTGTGTCTTTTGACTGGCAAACAATGGCTGCTGTATCCAAGTTTTCTGCCAGAAGAATGGCTCTATTTTGTTCCCTCAGAATCATTGTCTTACCTGACTTGTAATGTTGAATTCTAATGGGTTGCTCCCAGAGATATGCATAGTTTATAACATGAGCTGCTGTAGCAATACCTACCATATCTTGATTTTTTGATTGTGCGAATAAAAATCCGGTTCCCATTGCGCCGGGAGTGGATATTCGTACAACGTATGGTTCGACTTTATCTATAGCTTCTATAAAATCGAGATCATTCATAATGGCATAATACCTCTCTATAGTATAATAATTTTTATATCTGCCCAAGGCGAATATAAAACGCCAAACACATGCTACTTTTTCCCAGCATAAGAATCTCCCGTTGGTTACATAAGTAATTATAAATATTTCAGATAAGGATGCAATGGGAAGACCGTGGTTACAGCAAAGCTAAATCCTCGCCGATATCGGCTTGACAGAGGCAAAAATCTCGATATCATTGCGTCCAGAATTA
>JASFHM010000216.1:0-3331 GCA_050123215.1 Phycisphaerales bacterium
TCGGCGGACGAGTTGGCCGAGTGGGAGAATAAGTACAGGAACGGCGGATTAGGTTACGGCACAGTGAAGAAGCGGCTGGCCGAGCTTTTGCTCGAATACTTCAGGCCTTATCGTGAAAAAAGAAGTCAGCTTGAAAACGACCACGCGTATGTCGAGAAGGTCCTTGCGGACGGCGCCGAGCGAGCAAGGGCAGTTGCCAGAAAGAAGCTGGACGAGGTAAGGCAGGCGGTTGGCCTGGGCAAATAGGAAAGGGCGGGATGTAGGTATGGAAGAGAAATTTGTAACGGTCGCGAGGTTTGATAATAATATGGATGCGCACCTGGCCCAGATACTTCTCGAAGAAAATGGAATTGATGCGACTATAGTGGGTGAAGAGTCTGCGAATGTGCTGCCTATTGCGCAGATAACTTCGATAGAATTGTGTGTCGCGGCTGAAGAGGCCGACGAAGCGAAAAGGATTCTCGAAACGAAAGGGCAGGACGAAGTTGAGTGATTATCGTGTAAATCTCGAGGTCTTTGCCGGGCCGCTCGACCTGCTTTTGTATCTTGTTCGCAGGGATGAGATAGATATATATGATATCCCCATCGCTCATATCACCGAGCAATATATAAAATACATAGAAATGCTCAAGCAGCTCGATATCGAGTTGGCGGGTGATTTTCTGGTGATGGCGGCGACGCTGATGGAGATTAAGTCGGCGATGCTGCTGCCGCGGGCCGAGCCGGAAGGAATCGTGGGCGAAGATGAGGGCGACCCGCGCGCAGAGCTTATTCGCCAGCTATTGGAATATAAGAAATTCAAGGACGCGGCGAACCTTCTCGACGCGGCGGCCGAGCAGCAGAGCCAGCGTTTCAGTCGAAGCGCCAATATTATCGAGAAGCTCGAAGAACACGTCGAGCCGGAGGTCGACCTCGACCAGATTAGCGTTTGGGATTTGCTGGATGCCTTCGATTCGGTCCTTAAGGCGACCGGCGGGCTGATGACTATCAGCCGTATTAAGGACGATACGCCTATCGACCTTTATCAGATTGAAATGCTGCACCGTTTGCAGACAGAGGGGCCTATGCCGTTCGAGCGGCTCTTCGAGAACAGGGAAAACCGGCTGGTACTCGTTGGGATGTTTTTGGCGCTTCTGGAACTTGTGCGAGAAAAATTAATCTGGGCGGAGCAGAACGACCACTTCGATTCTATTTATCTGCGTGCCCTGACCGAAGAGCCGCCCGAGAAAGTCGTTCGGCAGGCCATTGCTCAGGCAGAAAGGGCGGGCGAACAGGAACAGCCCCAAAAAGCCCCGATACCCATCAAGGAAATAACGGCCGAGGCCAAAACGCCGAAAACAGGCCAAAAGCTTCGAAATGCCGAATCTTCTGATTGAGCCGGAGAGCCGGATGTAGGCATTCCAGGATTTTCCCGGAAATGGTTTTTAGCTGAATTATCAAAGATAATCAGCAATACTAATAATTATTATAAGCTCTAAAATTTATTATTTGACAATATCGAGTCGAGCGGTAGAATTTCGGCTGTTCGAAAGGATGATTTTACGAAGGGGAAAATAATGTCCGCTAATGTGACAGAGCTAAGTGATGTGGAATTCGATGATTTAGTCCATAATTCCGATGTGCCTGTGCTTGTTGATTTTTGGGCGCCCTGGTGTGGGCCTTGCAAGATGGTTGCTCCCGTTATGGAGGAGATTGCCGGCGAGTATGCCGGAAAGGCGAAGATATGTAAAATCAATACCGACGAGCACCGTGAAGCAGCTATAGAGTTCGACATAAATGCCATACCGACGATAATGCTGTTCAAAGACGGCCAAATCGAGAAGAAGTGGGTTGGGCTTGCCAGTAAGAAGGATATCACCGGGGAAATTGACCGGCTCTTGTGACACAAAATTTTCCTGACCGCCGATAGGGAATCGGGGGGCGTCCGCCCGTATGTATTCCATCTGTTACCTGCACTCGCTGTATTCGATAGTGTTAGCTCTTAATCATTGACGAAAAGATGTTTTTAGACTATTCTTTGCCCGTTGTTATCCCAAATTAATACTTGTTGAGAGCCGTAAAATGCTTAAGAGAACACATACCTGTGGAGAGCTTCGCGCCGACGACGTCGGCAAAAAGGTGAATCTTGCCGGGTGGGTCCATTCGTATCGAGACCACGGCAATCTTGTCTTTGTCGACCTGCGCGACAGGGAAGGGCTTGTGCAGCTTGTTTTCGACCCTGAGATGCAGCCCGAAGCGCACAAGTTCGCAAGGACACTGCGGTGTGAATGGGTGATTGCGGTGGCGGGTCTTGTCAGGCCGAGGAGTGAGGGGATGGAAAATCCCAAGCTGGCAACTGGGCAAATCGAGACTGTCATCGAGCAGATTGAAATATTAAATACCGCCAGTACGCCGCCGTTCGAGATTGACGGCGGCGAGAAGGTCAGCGAAGAGACCAGACTTACTAATCGTTACATTGATTTGCGCCGGCCTGTGATGCTTAGGAATCTTAGTGTGAGACACAGGGTTACAAAGATTGCCCGAGACTTTTTCGATGGGGAAGGGTTTTGGGAAATAGAGACACCGATGCTGGCCAAGAGTACGCCGGAAGGAGCGCGTGACTTTCTCGTGCCCAGCAGACTATACAAGGGTTGCTTTTATGCGCTGCCGCAGTCGCCGCAGCTTTTCAAACAAATCCTGATGGTCAGCAGCGTTGATAAATATTTCCAGATTGTGCGGTGTTTTCGTGATGAGGACCCGCGGGCGGACAGGCAGGCGGAGTTTACTCAAATCGACGTCGAGATGAGTTTTGTTGACAGGGACGATGTTATAGACGTGCACGAGAGACTGGTCGCGGAGGTCTGGGAGAAAATCCTCGGAGTGAAAGTCCCGCTGCCTATGCGGAGAATCACTTTCAAAGAAGCGATGCGGGACTACGGGACCGACCGGCCGGACGTGCGCTTCGATATGAAGCTTAAAGATATTACTGATATAGCAGAACAATGTGAATTCCGGCTCTTTAATACTGTGGTCAAAGGTGGCGGCATAGTAAAAGGTCTTTGTGCGCCCGGCGGCTCGAAGTATTCCAGGAGTGACATTGAAAAGACACTTACCAATTTTGTTGCCGATTACGGCGCAAAGGGGCTTGCGTGGTTTAAAGTGAATAAATCGGAGCAGGGCGGCCGGCTCGAACTGGCAAGCAGCATCGCCAAGTTCTTCAGCCCCGAGCAGCAGAAGCAGATTATAGAGCGTTTTGCAGCGAACGAAGGTGATTTGATTTTACTTATCGCCGGTGATGAGGCCACTGTAAACAAATCGCTGGCGCCGCTGCGCATAAAGCTCGGCAGAGACC
>JASFHM010000217.1:0-3314 GCA_050123215.1 Phycisphaerales bacterium
AGTTTGGGACGGATACTGAGTGTCGGAGTTTATCCTTTTGTAATTGGGGATGTGATTAAGATAATTTTGGCGGCGGTGCTTTTGCCCTGCGGCTGGAAGTTGTTGTCTCGAATGAATCGCAACCGAGATGATTGATGGTGGTTAGTCACTTCTGCCCATAACGGTCAACAATTCTGTCAACTCTTCGATTTGGCTGTGCAGTCTTTTTGTAGTTTCACTATGCTGTTTGCGGGCTTGGTCCAGCTCCTGTTCGATTTGTCGCAGTTGAACCTTGAGATGCTCGATCTGGTTTTCGCGCGGCTTGTCGAGAGTGTTACGAACAGGCTGAGCGGTAGTATCACGCCGGGGTGTGTCATTTCTTTTGAGCAATATACCACTTTTTTCGACAGCGTTTTCCATCTGGTCGAGTTGTGAGTTCATCTGCTGAATCAATTGTTCGGTAATTTGCGGTATATCCTTGGGCTCTGTTTTTGTTTGGACGATTTGTTGCTGGTTTTGTCTGAGATGCTGTTTTATCCTTTCGCTTCTTTCAACCATTTTTGAGATAAGCGTTGATATCGAACCCGGTTCGACAGTTTGTTTTTTCGTAGTCTGTTCGGGTTCGACAGTCTTGTTGTCGTTTTTGATTTGAGTTGCAGGCTGTTTTGGTTCGGTCTTGAAGAGTTTGGTTTTAATGTTCTTAGCTGAACTACAAAGGTTGTTAAAAAGGCCGGGGGAGGCTGGTTTTGTATGAGTAACTGGTTTGGGTTGGCTTTTGTGTTCAACGGTTTCTGGCTTGGCTGGTTCTACTATGATATCCTGAGTTTTGCCGATTAAGCTGGCGACCTCGGCATCGGTCTCTGCAGTTACGTCATATGAGCAAATCGGGATGTCCACGACGTAGGTCTTGCCGTGGTGTCTTCTTAGCTGGACGATGCCAATATTGCTGCACTTTTCGATTTCTTCGACGGTGGTGCCTTCACGTGCGGCGAACTGTTCTATCGGCAGCAAAGGCCTATTGAGGCGCAGTGCCTTTAAATGCTCCTGGCCGATAGTCTCAGGTGCTGTATTCATGCGTGTGTTAATATCCTAAGCTTTTAATTGTGTTTATATAGTGATATTTTCGGTCCTTATGCTGATTTTTCTTAAAAATATGCGTATTTGTAGCCCCCGGCCTAGTCCTGAGCCGTGTTGTGGGAATGTTTTTTAGCCGTCGCCTTGTAGGAATTCGAGCGTGTCAATTACCACGGGGACGTGTGTAAAAGAAGGGCCGCCGCTCATCATTATCCCGACTGAGGCGGCTTCGAGAATTTCTTCTTTGGTCGCTCCGGCGGTCAGGGCCTTTTGTACGTGCAGTTTAATACACGGCTCGCATTGTATGCTTATGCCGATACCAATCGCGATTAGCTCTTTTTCCTTAACACTCAGTGCGCCGTCTTGCATTATCTTTGCGAACATCTGGCCGAAGCCGCCTGTGG
Source organism: Phycisphaerales bacterium (assembly GCA_050123215.1). GTDB lineage: Bacteria > Planctomycetota > Phycisphaerae > Sedimentisphaerales > Anaerobacaceae > CAYMOE01. The sequence continues at coordinate 1,458 of JASFHM010000217.1, forward strand.
CGTCCGGGAGGAGATTTTTCATTTTGCCTGTGTCTTTTTTGAATTTTTCGAAGAATTCTTTGATGCTTTCAGACATTTTTAACCTTTCTAAAAATTTAATCATATGAGAGTTGTGAAAGCCCCAGGCAAAGCGTCTATGATATCTGTTGCGATGAGGCTGACTTGGCCGAGTTCTTCAGAGGCAATGTCACCAGCCAGGCCGTGGAGGTATACACCGCAGACGGCGGCGTTAAAGTTGCTCATACTCTGGCCTACCAAAGCGGTAATCACGCCGGTTAGCACATCACCTGAGCCGGCAGTAGCCATGCCGGGATTACCTGTTTTGTTTACGTATATTTTTTCTGCGTTGGTGACGACGGTGCCGGCGCCCTTTAGGACGACAACAGTTTTGGTTAGTTTGGCAAGTTCAATCGCCTGGCTCTGTCTGTCGGTGGGAAGCTCTTCGCGGTATAAACCTTCCCAAAGCTTTTTCATCTCTCCGGGATGTGGGGTGAGGATTGTCTCGGCCTTTAAGATATCCGGCCAGTTTTGGATTTTGCTGAGGTTGTTGAGACCGTCAGCGTCAATGACTAATCGTAAATCTTCCTGTCTTATAAGATTCTCCAGGACGAATCGCACTTCCGAGCTTACGCCGACGCCGCAGCCAAATGCGAGGACATCGTTTTCGGCGACGGCTTCAAGAATGGAATTAAGAGCTTTTTTAGAAATCCGGCCTGCGGAATCTTCCGCCAGTGGTATTGTTGTAAATGATGGTTCAATTGAAGCGGCGATAGGCAGTACACTTTTTGGGGTAGCTACACGGACCAGGCCTGCTCCTGCCCGCAGTGCGCTTCGACCTGCCAAGGCAGCTGCGCCGCTCATGCCGAGACTACCGGCAATTATGCAAATCTTGCCAAAGTCACCTTTATGAGCATCTGCGGCTCTTGGTTTTAATTTTGGGATGTTTTCTATTATTTTCATTTTACGCTTAACTGTTTCTTTAGATTCTCTCTTTTATAAGTCTCACTATTATATCGGCGAAAAAACAGGTATTGCTCTGAGTATTTTACGTCTATTACCTTTTTCTATCGAGCAGAAACTTTCGGATTAACATCGAGGCTGCCTCATCACACGCTTTCGATGCGGGCTTATCGCCAAAGTTGGTTGCTACAAGTATGGCGAAATTACGTTTCGGTGCCATCCAAACCACAGCGTAGCTGCCGTTGTTTCCTGTGTGGGTCAGAACCTGGCCGTTGCCCCACTTGCGTTCTGTTACCTCCCAGCCAAGGGCATAAGTTCCTTCGAATGGAGGAGTGTGAAGGATTTGGAATGTTTCAGGCTTGAGCAGGCTTGCTTCATTTTTTCCAGCTTTGAGGTGGGCGACAATAAACTTAGCCCAATCCTTCATGGAGCAGTTCACCGCACCAGCTGGTGCTCTTGCTGGCGGAAGGGCATCATTAGTTCCCGCTTCTATAGGGCGAACCTCACCATTTCTAATTCTGTGATTCCATGGCTGTTCGACATCATTTGGTGAGCTCATCGTGCCCAAATCAGCCGTCTTCATACCGAGAGGTTTGAACACCATCTCTCTCATCAGAGTTTCCCAGGAAGTGTCCATAGCCTGTTCACAAATGAGCCCGGCAATAGCATAACCTATATTTGAGTAAATATACTTTTCACCCGGCTTTGCCTCAGGCGGTTCTTTGAGCATCATTCGGGCATAAGCTATCCTTTGTTGCCTTGGTGAACCTGGAATACGAAGTATATCGAGGTTTGACATGCCCGGTGGATTGTGTGCCTTGGGGAATCCGGCCCGGTGTGCAAGTAAATGTTTCAGGGTGACGTTTCTATAATCCGGGTGCATATCTTCAGCCAGTT
>JASFHM010000218.1:0-3292 GCA_050123215.1 Phycisphaerales bacterium
GCCGGCTCGAGATAGAAACCGAGCATTAATGTCACCATTCCGCTTAGCTTGCGAGTTGTGGGAGATAAACTTAGCTATTTCTAAGGTTAAAACCCTATAATTGCGAGGAAACTACCTCCAGTTACAGTTGATGCAGTTTCCTCATAAAGCTGGGAGCTAAGCTGAAGCAACGTCACTGTACGTTGGTTATTTTTCTTTTGTGTGCGCGACGGCGGGCTCTTTTTCTTCGAGCTCGGCGGTCTCTTCTTTGACACCTTCGAGCTTCAGGTGTCCCTCGTCCTGCACATCGATTTTTATTACGTTTTTGTTTTTGAACTCACCCCTTAGCATAGCCTCAGAGAGCGGGTCCTCGATGTACTGTTCGATAGCTCTTCGCAGAGGTCTTGCGCCGAACTCGGGGTTGTAGCCCTTGTCGATGAGGAACTCTTTAGCCTGGTCTGTCAAATCGAGCCGCAGGCCGTGCTCTGTTATTCTCTTGAAGACCTTGGCAAGCTCGTAGTCGACGATTGTCTGCAGGTCCTGACGAGTCAGCGACTGGAATACGATGACCTCGTCGAGACGGTTGATGAACTCAGGCCTGAAGTGGCGGTCCACTTCCTTTTGAAGCATATCTTTCATCTTTTCATACGATGCTTCGGCGGTCTTTTTCCCGAATCCGAAGCCGGACTGATTTTTGATAAGGTCAGCGCCGATGTTGCTGGTCATAATAAGAATGACGTTCTTGAAATCGATGTATCTGCCGAAGCTGTCCGTCAACCGACCTTCTTCCATTATCTGCAGCAGCATGTTGTAAACATCGGGGTGGGCCTTTTCGATTTCATCGAGCAGCAGGACGGCGTAGGGTCTGCGGCGGATTCTCTCTGTTAACTGGCCACCCTCTTCGTAGCCGACGTAGCCCGGAGGCGCACCGACGAGCCTGCTGACGTTGTGCTTCTCCATGAACTCGCTCATGTCAAGCTGTACCAGCGCGCTTTCGTCACTGAATAAAAACTCTGCCAGCGCCCTTGCCAGAAGAGTTTTGCCGACACCGCTGGGGCCGAGGAAAATAAAACATCCCATAGGTCGATTCGGGTCCTTCATACCGCTTCGGCTTCTTCGCACGGCTTTGGAGACGACTGTGATTGCTTCATTCTGTGATACGACACGCTTATGCAGCTCAGCTTCGAGCTCGAGTAGACGCTGTGCTTCTTTCTTCTCAAGACGGGTCAGAGGAACGCCTGTCATTTTACTGACCACTTCGGCGATGGTTTCTGAGTCGACTTCGCCGGTCGCCTCTTTGTTCTTCTCGTACCACTCCTTCTGCATCTTGTTCTTTTTATCGATGAGTTGTTGTGCTTCATCCCTCAGCGATGCGGCTCGCTCATAGTCAGCGCTTTTGACAGCTTCGTCTTTTTCGTGCTGCAGCTTTTCAATATCAACTTCGATGTTAGCCATGTCGGGAGGGGGTGTCATATTCTTGAGCCGGACTCTTGCCCCGGCTTCGTCGACAACATCAATGGCTTTGTCCGGCAGGCATCTGCCGGTGATGTATCTTGTTGACAGCTCGACGGCCTGGTATAGGGCCTCGTCGGTGAATTTGACTTTGTGATGCTCTTCGTATCGGTCGCGCAGTCCTTTGAGGATATCGAGTGTTTCATCCTTGGTTGGCGGGTCGACAATTATCGTCTGGAAGCGGCGTTCGAGAGCACCGTCTTTCTCAATGTGTTTACGATACTCGTCCAGCGTTGTCGCGCCGATGCACTGCACCTCGCCTCGCGCCAGAGCTGGCTTGAGGACGTTCGATGCGTCGATAGCTCCTTCGGCTCCGCCAGCCCCGACGAGCGTGTGAAGCTCATCGATAAACAAGATTACGTTCTTGGCCCGTTTTACTTCGTTGATGACGGCCTTAATGCGTTCTTCGAACTGGCCTCGATATTTTGTGCCGGCTACCATCATCGCCAAATCCAGTACGACGATTCGTTTGTCTTTCAGAATCTCGGGAACCTGTTTGCCAACTATTTGCTGGCTTAGTCCTTCCACAATAGCGGTTTTTCCAACACCCGCTTCGCCCAGCAGTACCGGGTTATTCTTTGTGCGTCTACAGAGTATCTGCACTAATCGTTCGATTTCATTAACTCTTCCGATAACAGGGTCGAGCTCTTTGTCGGCTGCTAATTGAGTGAGGTCTCTACCGAAGCTGTCCAATGCGGGTGTCTTGCTTTTTTGCTTGGGCCTGGCCATTGACGGGCCCATTTTCATACCCAAGTCGGCTCCTTCGGTATCCACTCCGGCACCGAGCAGGTTAAGCACTTCCTGGCGAATATCTTCGAGCTTCAGGCCCGAGTTCATAAGTACCTGAGCGGCGATGCCGTCGGTCTCGCGCAGCAGGCCTAAGAGAATGTGCTCTGTACCGACGTAATTATGATTGAGATTGCGCGCCTCTTCGATTGCATACTCGATGACTTTCTTTGCCTTTGGTGTCTGCGGGAGCTTACCCATGGTAACGAGGTCTGGGCCGCTTTTGACCATCTTTTCAATCTCGAGCCGGAGCTTTTTTATATCGACATCGAGGTTCTTCAGCACGGTTGCGCCGACACCGCTGCCTTCCTTAACGAGCCCCAATAAAATGTGCTCGGTCCCGATATGCTCGTGGTTGAAACGCTGGGCCTCCTGATTGGCCAGCGCCATTACTTTTCTTGCCCTGTCTGTGAAACGCTCAAACATTGTAATCCTCGAATTAGTGTCTTCTGCAGAGAGTCAACTCAGATGTTTCGCAGTAAATCTCTTTAAGAACCCCTGTTGTCCAAAGCCTGCGTGTCAAATTCATTATATCGTAACCTGTGATTCTGTCAAACATCGCTGCCTGGGTAGTCTCATTGTTTCTAATTATTTATAACGACGATAGTTAGAAAATGTTCGTCTTTCGTTTTATGGCATTTTTATCGGCAAAATCGACGGTCTACTTTGTTGTTATCGACGAAAAAACGGCTTTTGCGGCTGATGCACCGATAATATGGATTGATAGAAATGAATAACGACGCAGCGGTGGCGCTGCGCAAGACCTACAAGGGACTTAACATATATTTTCCTGCTACTTGTCCCGCTCTTCCAGCAGCTTCCTGAGGTACTTGTTCTCTCGGCGTGTCGCTTCAAGGTCAAAAAGCTGGTACTTTATGCAAATTCGCAGGTAATCGAGGGCTTCCTGCAGCGAATCGACGCTTTTTTCGAGCTTTTTTTGGCTGTCGTGTGCCTTTTTAGCCAAAATAGCCAGCTTGTTAGACTTCGGGTTCGGTGAGGTACTAAACTGCTCTAC
>JASFHM010000219.1:0-3289 GCA_050123215.1 Phycisphaerales bacterium
CGAAGTTGATTGGGATTATGCAGTTGAGAAATTAATCGAATACAGAAGACCTAATGCCGCTATAACTTGCCTAAACACCATTCTGTACAAAAAGAAAAAGATAAATAGTGATTTGGCGGTAAAGGCACTATTAGAGGCTGTTACAACAGAAGAACCTATATACACATTTGATGTACATGGTACAGTTAAAGTCATTAAGGCTCTGCAAGATAATCCCGAAGTTAGTCCAAATGACCTTTTTAGCATCGAATGGGCTTATTTACAAATTTTAACAGGTCCTGGGAATAGCGGTACACCAGAGTTTTTAGAACAAAAGCTTGCTGCTGAACCGGATTTCTTTTGTGAATTAATTCGTCGAATTTATCGTTCTAAAAATGAACCGGAAATAAGGAAGGAAACTACCGAACAAGAAAAAGCAATTGCAACAAATGCATGGCGTTTACTTAAAGAATGGAAAAGAATCCCCGGGATGGATTCTGAGCGGAACTTATCTCCACAACAATTTCAAAAATGGCTACAGGAAGTTAAAACTAAATGCGAGGAATCCGGACATTTTGATGTTGCTATGATTACTCTGGGTGAAGCATTAATCTATTCTCCATCTGACCCTGATGGACTATGGATACATAAAACTGTCGCAGAAGCCCTTAACTCAGAAGATGGAGACCCATTGAGAAGAGGTTATTATTTAGGAATTGTAAATTCTCGCGGAGCTCACTGGGTTGATCCAACAGGCAAACCTGAGAAAGAACTAGCTGCGAAATATCGACAGCAAGCCGAAGAAGTAGAAAATGCTGGATTTCATCGGTTTGCATCAAAACTTAGGGATTTAGCCAAAAATTACGAAGAACAAGCAAAGCAAATTATTGAAGAACACAACAACGAGAACCATATTTGATGGCCTTCGTCGGCCCTGCTTATGCAGGAATGACGAATAAGTCGCCGCTGCGGCGACTGCTAAACCCTACATCAAATATAATGACTAACCAAACCCCACGTGAAACGTGGGGCTAAACAAGCCGGGGATTTGAAATCTAAGATTCGAGATTTGAGAAGAACCCCGCCACACGCATCGAGCGATGATGGGGGGGCTAAATTTCCCCCGTCGCAAGCAACATTTTGCATCTACACCATAGTTGGGGCAAGTTGCGTGCTCCAAATCTGATAGATTATCAGTTTGGCATGTACCCACATCCGGACCCGGTGCAGAGTCCTTACCCAACTCGGCAGAGGGCTAAGACCACAACAAAAGCTGGTTAATCGACCAAACATACGCTCTATTTGTTCCCGGCTATCCAATAGTGATTGGCCGAATATTTTGTCTTTTAAATGCATTGCCCGCATCCGGTATCTGCTGTGGCGACGGTGACCAAATCCACGAGCATTCTTGCTGCGTTGAGGTGTGAGAAGTTGAATCCCGTAACTGGCACAAAGCTCGTAAAGTTTATTACTATCATATGCTCTGTCACCAATTAGATAACAGTAACCGCTCAGTTGCGGAATCAGCGTCCGTGCGATTTTTGATTCTGATTCGTTCATAGGCCGAACTCTCCAGACCGCAAATCCTTGTCTCGAATCGGCAATTACGTGCAATTTATAGCCGGCTGCCATTAAACCTGCTGCAGAACCAAAACCCGCATTTTTGTCCTTTGTGTGTCTGCCTATCGGTAATGGTTTTGAATCAATCCATTTACATAGACCTGAGGGTAATTTTGAACGAACAGAGTTCTCGATTTTTTTCATTAAAATCTGAATATGCCCGGTTCGTAGTCGGCGTGTCATTGTCGACGGCCATGGCAGTGTCTGTCGTCGCAGATATATAGGCCAGTTGTTTTTATCACAGGCCCAATATATAGGTCTGTCGTGCAGTACCGCCCACATATATACAAGTAATATCTGCGCATCAGTATAAGTGGCCCGTTTTGGTTTTGTAATGTTTGCGATTCTTGTCACTAACTGATAGACTCTGTTGTATAGTTGCTGCTCCATAATTGTCTCCTTACTTAAAGTAATAATCCTTTAGGAGTATTATGGAGCAGAACTTTTTAGGGCGCAAGTACTTACATCGTTTGATGCAAAATGTTGCAAGCAACGGGGCTAACCAAGTCAAAATGTTTTTAATCCTGCATTGTTTTTACCGAGGCGATGCGGTTTGCGAACAGGGCCTTTTTGCGGATGCCCAGCATTACATTAGTAATCGGTAATCTGTCCAGCTGCGGGAAGTAAAATGTCACTATGCCGACGTTGAACCATCGGAGAATGACATCGTCGGTATCAATCTGGTGACGCAGGTCGTCTCTGTCGATGGAATCGTTCGATTCGCTCAGGCCGTGCTGCAATTCGAGGCGGTTCGGCAGAAAGACCCAATAGAAGAACAGGCTTTTGAGCCATGTAATCCGCAGGAAAATAGACCATATATAGGCCAGTAATAAATAGCCCCATGGGTCGTTGGCCACGCCGAGATGTTTGAAACCTCTGAAGAAATTCGCAAGCGTACTCGGGCCGTGCAGAAGAAGAATCAAGAGCACGACGCAAACGCTGCCGAGTATCAGGCCGAGGGTGACGGGCTTTAGCTTGAAGATTACAACGGCTGCGTTGAGCGCGCCGAAGAGAAGAATGACGCCGCCGATTATATGCTGGATAACTATTACGGCTGTTGCGTCTTTAGCTATGAAGTTCAAAATCACGCCGATAACACCACCGGCCACCATTAAGACCAGGGTCGGTATAAAGAGCACAGGCCAGCCCCAGTCGAAACCGGTCAGCCAGACTTTTATATTTTCATCTTCGCGCAATTCGTTGTCTCTTTCAAATCGGGTGCGGGCGCTTTTGGTCCTCCTGGATATAAAGATGAAGACCAGCAGAGCGATGGTAATTGCCAGTACGCAATAGAAGGATAACATCTGGTTGGAGAAAAACGAAAAGCGGTCGTTGAGCATGTCGTTTATCGCCCCGGCAATAAACCAAAGATAAATATATATAACTATCAGGATAAAGTCTGTGAACATCAACAGCGTTTTTAGTTTGTACTTCTGGGGCGGAAGGACATGCTTCGGAGTTTCCGGTACTGGCGACGGAGGTGTTGGGGGCCCTACCGGCTGAGGCTCAAATGAAGTTTCCGTTTCTTTAGGCTGATTTATTTCGTCCATGACATTTCTCCCTGATACGGCAAAGATTCATTAAGGACAATACAAAATCTATACCTTTCAGCACGGAAAATGTCAATGATTTATACTTCGGAGGCCCGTGAGGGGTTACGAGCCGGTATTAAACATAAGTTCTAACCGAT
>JASFHM010000220.1:0-3288 GCA_050123215.1 Phycisphaerales bacterium
AGCGAGGTGGGCGACCTTGTCGCTGAACAAATCGCCTGATTCTAATAAGCTGCAAAAACTCCGTTATCGTTATAACTGTACCCTAATCGTCCCTTAGCGGCTTCCTTTTTACAGTCGCGCGCGGAACGAGTGGACACAGCAGGATAAGCACTGCTGAAAAGCACCACCCGGCTACCGTCAACTCTGAGCACCATTCCCATACCCGTCTAAATACCGTTTCTGCAACGGCTGGCAGTACAACCATTGGATATAGCTATTCATAGCCCCGCTACTCTCGAGGTCGCACTAAATCGGGTAATTCGACATTTTTTTCGATAATTACACATTTTTAATAGAGGCCTAATAGGGACTTAATGCAACACGCTTAACCTGCCTCAAAGTTTTCATGAGACGCTAAAAATGATAGTCGGAGTCAAAATTGATGAAAACCGGCGCCGTTACTTACAGGAGGGCACAAAAAGCTATTTACAAAATGGACGAGTTGTTCCTACGGGTGCGGCGCCGGAAAAGTTTGCGGTCAGCCACAGGGCAGGTTTTTCAAAAGTTTATGAAGGAGACAAATTATGAAGGAGAAAGGTCACATGGAAGAGTTGAAGTGTAAGGAACTTAGTAAACAAACGAGGAGAGCTTTTACCCTGGTCGAACTGCTGGTGGTAATTTCGATTATTGCATTACTTTTGGGTATTCTCATGCCAAGTCTTAGTAAGGCCAGACAAGCTTCATACGCGATTAAATGTGCTGCGAACATAAAAAATGCTGGCGTAGCGATGGATGCCTACGTTGCCAAGTCAAATGGATATTATCCGGCCTCTTACCTTTATTGCTTAGAAAGAGGCAAGCCACACTGGAGAATCGACAGTCAGAGTTCTTCATATCAGGCCAACGGTTACATTCACTGGTCGCACCACCTTTTCAGTGGTGGACAGTGCAACAAGGAAGCTTTCGAATGTCCGGCTATAAGGCACAAGGGCATTCCAAGGACTAATCCGGGGGCGAACATAGAGGACTGGGAAGATGGTCAGCTTGATATGCAAGGCAGCCCCGGCCCTAATCCAAACCTCCAGGATTTTCAGGCCGCCCGAATGGCACTTGCCGGTAACGGGGCTATCATCATCCGTAACAAGTTCAGGGAAAGTTACAGCAGTAACTTCAGGCGATTCAACCGCTTCGTAAACTCGGCTCAAATAAAAGGTCCGGGCAGAGTTATACTTGCGACAGAATTCAATAAAAACTGGAAAGCCATTGCCAAGGGCGGAAGCTCACATCATTCCAGCGGTGTCACTGTCAAGAGCCACCGCCCAATTACCGCCTTCCATTCCCAGGACCAGGGGGCAGACGTTTACCGTGCCGACCCCTATCTGGGATTTAGATACGGAGATACCGGCCGTACATTCGGCATAATCAGTATTGACTCCGTCAATAACAGTGCAATCGAAAAAGTTCCCCTCAACGCGGTAGGCAGACACCATTCGGGTACATACAAAGGCAGTATAAAGACAGGTATGACCAAAAGACAGCTTGGAGGTACGGCTAATTTCCTGTACTGCGACGGTCACATCGAAAGAAAACACGTCCTCGAAACCGTGGAAAACGCGGAGTGGGGTAAAAGATTTTATGGGATTACAGGAAAGAACTCCGTCTTGAAACCATAGCTAAACAAAACTGTCCAAAGAAAAAGCAAGGCCGAGAAACTATTTATATTACAGCAGAATCGGAAAGGAGGTGATGGAAAAAACTCGAGATAAATTTAGAGTTGTATGCTTAGTTCGTAAGTAAACAGTGTTTAAATTATTTTTTGGTAATCTTTTTGGGGAGGTCAGTGATGTACTTAAAAAATCTGACTATATTAATGATTGTTTCAGCCATGATTAGCGTGGCTTGTGCCGATAACGGTGAATTTACCGTCGCCGGCGCAACTCAGTTCGATTATTTCTTTAGCTTCGATGCAAGTTTCCCGGCGGCAACACATGACTACATCGACATCGACAACGACGGCGACAGCATTAAAGGTAACAGTACGTTAGACCAGTTGGCTACAACTTACAATTATGGCGATGACGAGGCAGACCTGTTTGCAGAAGGTCCATGGATTATGAACTACCGTGGCACCGGTTCGGTTGAAGGCTTGATGGAGCTCATCGCATTTCATGATGTCGCTCCGCCGAATGATTCAACAACCGACTCTCGTTTCTTTGATGCCATTGATGGTACAATCAACAGGTACGAATATTCCCTCAGCAACAACTACCCATTTCTGCCGCTGGACAGAATCGACATCGCGACTATGGATGTTCCAACAACCCAGGGCGCCAAGATTGGCAGTGAAAGTGATGCGTTTTTTGGCCGAAAACCTTATCAATCAGGTTACGGTGCGAGCTTCGTTACAGCATGGGACGGTAACAGCGTTAACAGTCACAACCAGCTTGCAGACCTCGGTGAGTTGAACCTCAGCGTCGACAACCCAGACGAATCCACAGTCTTTGACTATCCGGTCGCCTGGTTGCCTTTCGTTTTCTTATCTTCCCATGCAACCGGTCTTGAAAATGTTACAGTAGAAGAGCTGAAGTCTCTTTATTTATCCGGCCGTATGCCATGTGGTCTCAATTACCAGGTAGGTACCCGCCACAGCGGTTCCGGTACTCGTAACGCAACGATGAGTTCAGTCGGTGTTGACCCAAGTTGGGGACGCGGTGATAACCTCGGCATAACAGCCAAGCCGTCGGCGTCACTCGGTCCAGACCACAGGATTAACAATATCACCAGCTCAAGTACGTTGAGAGATATCCACAAAAACAACCGCTTCATGGTTTCATACCAAAGTCTTTACGGCAGTAAGGGTGTCGGTAAGATTAACTCCGGCTTTTACGAGTGTCTGAATATCAGTTTTGACTGCGGTCAGACCTATGTTCGACCGGAAATGGAAGTCAGTTATGACGAAATCCCTGATTTCGCAGAGGATTCCAATGACATCGACCACCCGTGGTTTTCGTCAAACGTCTTCTGGCCAAATGCTTCCAACGGCTGGAGAATCGGCGGTTCTGAGACATTCGCCGCAGTCGGAGACCCTTACGCAACAGACCTGCCGGCCCATCTGGATTCTTACGAGACGGCAGGCCACAGTTATGGTATGAAAAACGTCGATGCCGCGGAGTTTATGATTAATGTGCTCGAAAGTATTGCAGACGTAACCGAACTTGGTGTTTCACCAGCGACAGCCGGCTCACCCGGCCAAGCCCTCGCATCAAGAGAAATCCTTGTTGCGGGTGTTTATGGTTTGCCAACTCCATC
>JASFHM010000221.1:0-3284 GCA_050123215.1 Phycisphaerales bacterium
GGCTTATATTCCAAGGTTTTCAGCCGTAGCGAGCATGGCTAAGGAAGGCTGTGCGCAGACGAGTTGGGCTGTGACACATCAGTTTGATGATGGTCATGGACGGTTGATGAGCGATAGCTGCGGGATATACCAGGGCGATGGAAGATGAGTCCCTGGAAGGGTTTATCAACTGTTCGGAACCCGAATCCTTAAGGAAGGCGTAAGATTCGCCGAGGCGTGAGGCTTTTTGGGAGAGTCTCAAGACAAGGCGGTCGGTGAATGGGCCTTTCCTGCCAAAAATTAAACGTTTGGTGGAGCGTTCACAGGGAATACTCACGCCGACGTAGAGAAGATTAAGTAATAGTAAATATAAGTCGTTTATTTAACTAGTCTTGTGAAGCAATTGTCAGCTTTGGGCAAATAGGTAATTTTGCCTGGCAGAGGTAAGCGATGCCTACGACAGAGACAGAGAGAATCAGAATACGAATGGAGGCGTACGACCACCGGGCTCTTGATGCATCGGCCAAAGAGATAGTCGAGGCTGCCCGGCGGACGAATGCCAAGGTCAGCGGCCCGGTTCCGCTGCCGACGCGAATCGAGCGATATACGGTGCTGAGAAGTCCGCATATCGATAAGAAGTCGCGTGAACAGTTCGAGCTGAGAAGCCATAAGCGGCTTATCGATATCAAAGAACCTAACGCCCGCACGGTGGAGGTGCTAAATCGCCTCGTAGTTCCTGCGGGTGTTTTTGTAAAGATAAAGGCATAGTGAATTGATGCTGCTTGGTAAGAAAATCGGGATGACTCAGGTGTTTGTTGAGACGGGTGAGCTGTTGCCGGTGACGGTGATACAGGCGGGGCCTTGTACTGTTATGCAGGTCAAGGAGGCAGAAAAGGACAAGTATCAGGCGGTACAGCTTGGTTACGACGATGTTAAGCCGACACGGCGGAAAAAGCCGCAGGTAGGTCATGCGAAAAAGGCTAATTCGGCGCCGAAGCGATTCGTTAGAGAGATGAGATTGGCGGAAGGTGCCGAGTGTGAATATAAAACTGGTGACGAGATTACGGTGTCGGTGTTTGCCGATACGAAGACGGTCGATGTCACGGGGACGAGCAAGGGTAAAGGATATGCCGGCGTGATGAAGCGGCATGGGTTCGGTGGATTTCCCGGTTCGCACGGCACGGAAAGAAAACATCGTGCGCCGGGTTCGATATCGAGCTTTGCGAGTGACGCGGGGCACGGGGGGAACCTTAAAAAAGGCAAGAGAATGTCGGGTCATATGGGGCACGAGAGGGTGACTACGAAGAGTCATGCGGTTGTTTCGATAGATGAAGAGAAGAATCTTCTTGTGGTTAAAGGTTCGGTGCCGGGTCCGGCAGGCGGATATGTGATAGTAAAGAGCAGCCAAAAAGGTTGATTTGGTAATAGCAGGTAAAATTGATGATTAAGCTGGCGGTTTACAACAGGGAAGGCAAAAAAGTCGAGAGCCTGAAGGTCGATGAAGCGACATTCGGGACGAAGGTCAGGTATCCGCTTCTTAAGCAGGCGATCGTGATGTATCACGCGAATAGGCGCGTGGGGACAGCGACAACGAAAGGTCGAAGCGATGTTGAAGGCTCGACTCGGAAGGTGTTTCGGCAAAAGGGCACCGGTAACGCTCGTATCGGCAATATCAGAACGGGTAAGCGAGTTGGCGGCGGAATGACTTTTGCGAAGCAGACGCGCGATTTCGGTAAGAGTATGCCGAAGAGGCAGCGTCAGCTTGCGAGGGATTCGGCGATACTTGGTAAACTGTTCAGTGAGAATGTTGTAGTAATAGATGAGTTGGGGTTCGAGCGGCCTCGTACGAAAGATTTTGTAAAGGTATTAGATAATCTGAAGATAGACAGAAGCTGTCTGGTGACTACGAGCGAGCGTGATGAAAATGTTTACAAGTCAGCGAGAAATGTTCCGAAGATAGATATTATTCCGGTCGGTCAGTTAAACGCCGGTGATATATGTGCGCATAAGAAACTGTTGTTTACGAAAGATGCGTTTTTGTCGGTAATGAATAAGGAAAAGAACGAGAGTTAACTCTCGATAGAGATATGGATGATTATCAGGTAATAGTTCGGCCTTTGGTAACAGAGCAGGGGATGCACTTTGCAAATGTTCGCGGTGCGTATCCGTTTGAAGTTGCCCGCAGTGCGAACAAGGTTCAGATAAAGCAGGCGGTAGAGAAACTTTATAACGTTAAGGTGGCAAAGGTGAGGACGGCTAACCGCAAGGGTAAGATGCGTCGTCGCGGTCGACATTTCGGCAAAACGGCTGACTGGAAGAAGGCGGTTGTTTATCTCGAGCCGGATTACCATATTGATTTGTTCTGATATATGAAGCGGTGATACGATGGGTGTACGAGTTTATAAACCGACAAGTGCAGGTCGCAGAAATGCATCGGTGAACGACTATTCGGAACTGACTACGGATAAGCCGGAGAAATCGCTTTGCAAGCGGATAAAGAAGACCGGCGGGCGGAATCATCGCGGGGTTACGACGAGTCGTTTTCGCGGCGGCGGAGCACGGAAGATATACCGCATAATCGATTTCAAGCGGGACAAGGACGGGGTGCCTGGCAAGATAGCGACGGTTGAATATGACCCTAACCGGAACTGCTTTATTTCATTAGTGCATTACTCGGATGGTGAGAAGCGATACATATTGGCGCCGGTAGGGATAAAGACCGGCGAGATTATAGAGAGCGGTGATGCGGTCGAGCCGAAGATAGGCAACGCGATGAAATTATCTTCGATACCTGCTGGTATTGAGATTCATAATATTGAGATGACGGCGGGACAGGGAGGAAAGTTGGTACGCGGGGCGGGTAATGCAGCGAGAATCGTAGCGAAAGAAGGTGACTGGGTTACGATAATTCTACCGAGCGGTGAGATGCGAATGATTCGGAAAGAATGCCGGGCGACGGTGGGTCGTCTGAGTAATCCAGACCATCAGAATATAAAGATAGGCAAGGCCGGACGCAAACGCCATATGGGCAGGAGACCTCACGTCAGGGGCAAGGCGATGAATCCGGTTGCTCACCCGATGGGCGGAGGAGAAGGCAGAAGTAACGGCGGACGCCATCCGTGCTCGCCGACGGGCGTACTGGCCAAGGGCGGCAAGACGAGGAATCCGCGGAATACGAGTAATAAGCGCATCATTCGTCGGCGTAAGAATAAACGACAAGGTCAATTGGTGCTGTAACATTAAGTGAACGGGAAAGCCTATGAGCAGGTCACTTAAAAAAGGGCCTTATGTAGATGAGAAGCTGT
>JASFHM010000222.1:0-3279 GCA_050123215.1 Phycisphaerales bacterium
GACCGAACTCTCGTCGCCTGCATCTTTCGGCTTGACTCGCTACGCTCGTCTCACCGAAAGATGCTTTAACTATAGAACCTTTAACCATAACTGATGTCAACATACAAGGTCACAGAGATTAACAATTACATTTTTATATAGCTCGGCCGCCGGCGATGGCTAAAGTCTGGCCTGTGATGTAGTCGTTTCGAAGCAGGAAAATCATCGCAGCGGCTATCTCTTCTGTTTCGGCAAAACGGCTCATCGGGATGAAGGAAAGCTGACGTTTTTTCTGTTCGGGTGTCATTTCAGTCGGCCAGGTTGCGATGCCGGGGGCGATGGCGTTTACGAGAATGTTGGGGGCGAGTTCTTTGGCAAGTGACTTTGTTAGACCTATAAGGGCGGCCTTGGAGGAGCAATAGAGCGAATATTCGGACCATGGATGGATGGCGGCGATGTCGGAGATATTTATAATCTTGCCGGCGGTATCTTTTAACCGGGCGGCGAAGGATTTAGCAGCTAACAGGGCAGCGGTTACGTTCAGGTCGAAGAATTTACGGGCATCTTCAAGTGTCACCTTATCGAGAGGTGTTGTTTCGAAAAGGGCGGCGGAGTTGATGAGTATCTGAGCCGTGCCGAGTGAATCGGCTGTTTCGAGAAGAGATTCGATTTGGCCGGGGTCAGTCAAATCGGCCTGGATTGATATTGCGGTTACGGAGTATTTTTTTATGTCTGCGATGAGTTGCCGGGCCTTTTCGTGGTTTTTATGGTAATGGCAGATGCAGTGGCAGCCTGCCCGAGCTAGAGCAAGGCTTAGGCTCGAGCCTAAGCTGCCGGTCGAGCCGGTGATGACAGCGGTTTTGTCTTTGAGATTCATTGTTAGATATGTTAAACAAGTATAGGGAGTTTGGCAACAATTAGAGAATATGACAGATTACTTGCCACCTGATGCCCGGAGGATAAAATCGAAGGCGAATAACGACCTTAATTGTCGGGGCCGCAAATGCTGAAGGCTCGCACCTGTTTAAAATTAACGGCAAGTATTACATTTTTCTCATCACCTAGCCGAAGACGCTTGTATAATTTGTTTTTTAAAAAGTAAATTAAAAACTGAGGGATAACTATGAAAAAGCTGATTTATCCGATTTTTACCTTACTGGTGTTTAGTTTTTCTGCTGGTGCACAGAGTATTGTAAAACAGGCCCCGCCTGGTTTTGACAGTGTGCGTGCTGATATAGCACACGGAAAAATTGATACCGTCAGTTACGAATCAAAAACAGTTGGAACTGAACGTAAAGCTGTCATTTATACTCCTCCGGGATATTCAAAAGATAAAAAATATCCTGTGCTTTATCTTTTGCATGGTATCGGCGGCGATGAAACTGAATGGCTTAACGGAGGTCACCCTGAAGTTATTTTGGATAATCTTTATGCCGAGCTCAAAATTGAGCCAATGATTGTTGTTATGCCCAATGGCAGAGCAATGAAGGATGACCGGGCTGTTGGGGACATTTTCGACAGCGCTAAAGTGCAGGCGTTCGCAACGTTCGAAAAAGATTTGCTCAGCGATTTAATTCCTTTCATAGAAAAGTATTACCCCGTTTATACGAATCGGGAAAATCGTGCAATCGCGGGTCTGTCGATGGGTGGCGGACAATCATTGAATTTCGGGTTAGGCAATCTGGATACGTTCGCCTGGGTTGGAAGTTTCTCTGCTGCACCTAATACCAAAGAGCCCGAATTATTAGTCTCTGACCCCAATGGGACCAAAAAGAAACTAAAACTGCTTTGGATTTCCTGCGGCGATAAAGATAATCTGATTAGAATCAGTCATCGCATGCACGATTATTTAAAATTGAATGACGTTCCCCATATTTTTTATATCGAGCCGGGCGGACATGACTTTAAAGTCTGGAAAAACGGCTTATACTTATTTTCGCAGTTTCTTTTCAAGCCCGTAGATATTTCGACATTCTCTCAATACAGCAATGATAGTGTACCTGTTTCCACTAATTCAAAGAAGGTAAAATCCCATAGCGACGACGAAGAGGAGCCGAAAGCAAGACCGGGCGAAAATCCCATTATCAGGGATATCTTTACGGCCGATCCGGCAGTATTGGTCTACCAGGATACGGTATTTCTATATACCGGACATGACGAGGCTCCCGTAGGGGGAACGGAGTACGTGATGCATAATTGGCATGTATTTTCTTCCACGGATATGGTTCATTGGACCGACAGAGGCGCATGTCTTTCTCCTAAGGATTTTTCGTGGGCTGACGGTCATGCTTATGCCGGGCAGTGCGTTTATCGCGATGGTAAGTTCTACTGGTATGTGCCGATGGCACACAAAAAAGATAGTTTAAGCAACGGCGGCTTTGCCATAGGCGTAGCGGTGTCTACCACCCCGACGGGCCCCTTTACCGATGCTATTGGTAAAGCGCTAATTACCAACGAGATGACAACCGATAAAACACATTCCTGGGACGATATTGATCCAACTGTATTTATAGATGATGATGGCCAGGCGTATCTTTACTGGGGCAATAAAAGCTGCAGATATGTAAAACTTAAAGCCAACATGATCGAGCTCGATGGGCCTATTTCTGTCGTTACTCTAGAGAATTTTGAAGAGGCACCCTGGCTTTACAAGCGGAATGGAACCTATTATCTCCTTTACGCAGCTTTGTTTCCGGAATATGTCGATTATGCAACATCTGACAGCCCAACAGGCCCATGGACTTACCGCGGTCGAATTGCCGATACAGCATATAATAGCACCACTATCCACCCGGCAACTATCGATTATCATGGCAATTCATATCTCTTTTACCATAACGGCGCACTCCCCACTGGCGGTAACTATCGACGTTCTATATGTCTCGATTACCTCTATTACAATTCCGACGGCACAATAAAGAAAGTAATACAAACAACTAGTGGCGTGAAAGCTGTTAAATAGAAAAAAAGCGAAATAGAAATCAGTATTTTATTCTTCCGATTTCAATACCACCGGTAAGATTGGTGGATGGAAATAGCCGTTGTCTTCCGGTATAACTGGTAGTATGGACTATAAGAAGCAGGGGCATTGTATTTACTATACTGTTTATCATTTGGTCGCGTGGCTATTTTGTATCAACGGTTGGAATTAGTGAATCTGCGATTAGGAAATATGTCGAAATGCAGGGCAGGGGCCGAACCCCAATCGCCGGTCGAGCCGGTGATGACAGCGATTTTGTCTTTAAGATTTATTGTAAGATATGTTAAACAAGTCGTACAGGTTTGGCAATAAGCGGGCGG
>JASFHM010000223.1:0-3277 GCA_050123215.1 Phycisphaerales bacterium
CGCCCGCCTGACGCTGTGGAATCGAGCCTTTCATCGGCTCATAGCGCTCGAAGGTATGGTGCATTATAGCTCTGCCCTTCGTGGCGTTTAGCATCCGTGCGTGCAGTCCGAAAAGCCCTCTGGCCGGAATAAGAAATTCCATATGGACGTAATCAGTCGTACCGGCCTTCGAGTCCACGGCAAGAAGTTCCGCCCGGCGGTCGCCGATAAGGCTCATTACGGCATTTTGGCAGTCCATAGGACAATCTACAACCAGTCTCTCGACCGGCTCATGACGGCGGTCATCAACAATCCTGATAATAACCTGAGGTTTGCCGACGCAGAGTTCGTATCCTTCACGGCGCATGTTCTCGAGTAATATACCGAGGTGCATAAGCCCCCGGCCTGAGACAGTGAATTCATCGCCTGTCCGGCCCGGCTCGACCCGAAGAGAGAGATTGGACTGCAGCTCTTTTTCGAGGCGCTCTTTGAGATGTCTGCCTGTCACATATTTTCCGTCCCTGCCTGCGAACGGCCCGTCGTTGATTCTAAAGGTCATATTTATTGTCGGCTCATCGATTGCCACAACAGGCAATGCGCTCGGTTCTTCGGCACAGGCAATAGTATTACCGATATCAACCGGGTCGAGTCCTGCAATTGCACAGATGTCGCCTGCGGATACTATTTCGGTTTCCCTCTTTCCCAGGCCGGTGAACTCATACAGGCGAACGACTTTTTGCTGCGTATGACGATCTTCGGCATCTATGACTGTTATAGATTCGCCCTGTGAAACTGTTCCCGCAAAGACCTTCCCGATGGCGATTCGTCCGAGGTAATCGGAGTAATCAAGGGTCGTAACAAGCATCTGTAAAGGAGCATCGGTATCGACCTTCGGCTCGGTGATATGATTAATTATTGCGTCGAAGACGGGAATTATATTGTCGTTCGTATCTTCGAGCTCTGTTCGGGCCCAGCCGTCACGCGCCGAGGCAAAAACTATGGGAAAATCGAGCGCGTCATCGTCGGCCTTTAACTGAACCAGCAGGTCGAATACTTCGTTCACAACTTCGTTCGGTCGAGCTTCTTTCCGGTCAACCTTGTTGACGACAACGATAGGCTTGAGCTTGTGAGAAAGGGCCTTCGAAAGCACAAAGCGAGTCTGCGGCATCGGGCCTTCGAACGCATCGACGACAAGCAGAACTCCATCAGCCATTTTCAGGACACGCTCGACCTCGCCGCCGAAATCGGCATGGCCCGGGGTATCTATAATATTGATTTTGTACTCGTTGCCGTCGCGGTCGACATAGAAAACAGCACAGTTTTTGCTGAGTATCGTAATTCCTCTTTCTCGTTCGAGGGGATTTGAGTCCATAACCAGACCGCCCCTGCCGCCGGCCAGCTTGTCAAGCTCGGCATCTCTGAACATCCCTGACTGATACAGCAGCTGGTCGACCAGAGTTGTCTTGCCGTGGTCAACATGAGCAATAATCGCAACGTTTCTGAGCTTCATAGTCCATTCTGAATTAACAAAAATAATAAAGGGGGCAAAGTGTAACAAAGCAGCAGATAAAGTCAAATCGAATCTGTATTAATATATTGACTCATCTGCAGCGGATGAGTTGATTATGGTCATACTCGGCATGGGGGATAAGTGTTTTTATATCGGCGATAAAACGCTGGCCGTCCTTCCAGTATCCTGCTGTTGGTTTCAAAGATGAGTCAAAATTGAGAAAATATCTATTGATATTAGCTACGAGAATCTCACGGACATATTTACTAGCCATCGAAGCAAGAGCCACCGGTAAAAATCTGTCGTCCGCTTTGGTAACAAAATGTACTCGCATTGTTCTTTCGGCGGATTTCAACTCGTAAGTGCTCGTATTATTATTTTCACTGATAATATGCAGTTCGAACCCGCCGAACATTCGCTGGAGGTTTTTTCTGTAGTGGGTCCTGCCGCCTTGTCTATCAACGATGATTTGAAGGTTATCCTTCGGAAAGGACTCCCAGAGGTTTTGTATAAGAGACGCAGTTGTACTAAAAAGCACGCCGGCCTTGTTCTTTACACTTGATACGAGCTTATTGTAATGAGCGACATCAAGGCAAAAACTCCTGAGACTCAGCAGCTTTATTCCGCTGCTTGCCATATCGTCCATGAATACATCCGATGCTATCCTGATATCCGCCGCCGCTGAGCTTATCGAGCAGCCGTTATTATCTCGATGCCAGGGATACTCCGCCAGCCGCGACAGACATTCGGGGCACAAAAAAGAGACCACCTGCTCATAGCTTGCCGGTTCTGTCCCAAGACACCTAAGAGCCCCAAGTGTCGTTCGCTCCAGCTCTCTTATGCCGACCGCTCTGCTATATGCCTTTTTACTGTCAGCGACAAGCAGCCGACCACCGAGATGCCTGCGACTTTGGGCGAGACTTTTTTTCAGGACAGACCATAAGTCGGCGCCGAGGAGGGATTCGGGAATGGAAAAAGCACTGCACGAAACAACCAGCGGCCCAAGGATCGGCCCGTAGCCAGCTTCGTCAATCCCTGCCAAAATTACCATCCCTGCCGCCTCCTTGCATACATCTAAAAAGCTTCGTGCAACGATTATCCCCGGTGCGACTCGAACGCACAACCTCTGGCTCCGGAGGCCAGCGCTCTATCCATTGAGCTACGGGGACCTCAAAAACATAAGTATAATGCCTGTAAACACTTATCGCTATTCACTTTTCAAACGCTCTGCAAATTTGCTCTTGGTTTTGTCCGATACGTCAGCGATACGTCACTTTCTCCAAGAATATTATCTATTACTTCAGCAGCTTTCAAGTTGTTTTCCGGATCAACTTGGCTATAAAATTTCATAGTTGTTGAAATGTCTTCATGTCCTGCCAGTACCCGAACGGTTTCTGGATTTTTAATATTATCCGCCCAGTTTTGAACGCAGCATTTCCTCAAAGTATGAACTGAGAGCGTACCTGTTGGCTTAATCCCTGCCCATTTTAAATGTCGTTTAAAATTCCTCAGCACATTGTTGGCCATGTCGCGATTCTGCCAAGGTCGTTTTTGCTCTCGATATCTCTGCCATTTTTCCAGAACGGTTTGATATTGGTTTTCATCGAGCAAAACATACGGGACTTGCTCAGGAGCTGTGTTTTGTAACATCGTTAACATGCTCAGAGTGTGTTTGGGAAGTTTGATAGTGCGCGCCTGCCGGTCTTTGATGAAAAATGGGGGTAGTTTGTCTGTCGCGGGACGATTTCTTATTAAGACTTCACCTGAATCGAAATCGATATCAGACCA
>JASFHM010000224.1:0-3269 GCA_050123215.1 Phycisphaerales bacterium
CAGAGAAAGCCGGATGTGCTGATACCGCTTGAAGAGAACCCGCGGGCAAAGAGTCTGGCCTCGCGGAGCCGGTCGGCATTCGATGAAAACGGTCAGCGGCTTAAAGACACTCGTTGCATTGGTATTCGTGACGCTCTCTTCGAAGCTATTATCGACCGCTTCTATACGGACCCGACACTAGTTGCTTATGGTGAAGAGAATCGCGACTGGGGTGGTGCTTTCGCAGTCTATCGCGGGCTGACCGAGTCTCTACCATATCATCGGTTGTTCAATTCGCCTATTTCTGAAGGGGCTATTGTTGGAACAGCAGTGGGATACGCCTTAGAAGGAGGGCGTGCTTTAGTTGAACTGATGTACTGCGATTTCCTTGGACGTGCCGGCGACGAGGTTTTTAACCAACTTTGCAAATGGCAATCGATGAGCGGTGGGTTGCTGAAAATGCCGGTTGTCGTAAGGGTCTCTATCGGCAGCAAGTATGGTGCGCAGCACAGCCAGGACTGGACAACTTTGTGTGCTCATATTCCGGGTCTTAAAGTAGCCTTCCCTGCAACACCCTATGATGCCAAAGGCCTGATGTATTCGGCTCTTACCGGAACCGACCCGGTCATTTTCTTTGAAAGCCAGAGGCTTTATGGACTCGCTGAAGAATTTATAAAAGGCGGTGTTCCGAAGCAGGCCTATGAAGTTCCGTTCGGCGAGCCGATAATTCGTAAAGAGGGTAAAGACCTTACCATACTAACAATCGGTGCGACGCTTTACCGTGCTCTCGATGCGGCTAAAGAGCTGGAAGAAAAATACGGTTTAAGTTGTGAGGTTATCGACGCTCGTTCAATCGTGCCATTCAATTATGAAAAAGTGGTCGAATCGGTTAAAAAGACACACAGAATACTCTTGTCATCCGATGCCTGTGAAAGGGGCAGCTTCCTGCATACGATGGCTTCGACAATCAATACATTAGTATATGATGAGTTGGATGCTCCGCCGGTGGTTCTTGGTGCACGTAACTGGATTACTCCGCCGGATGAGGTGGAAGAAACATTCTTCCCATACCCGGTTGATTTTTTGGACATGATTCATGAGCATATTATCCCGCTTAAAGGTCACATGGTTCAAAGGCCCTGTAGTACAGAAGAGTTGAAACGTAGAAGCATAGCAGCAATCTAAGTGCCCGGTAAGGAAGTAATTTTTATATCAGACGGTTATTTCGGTTGCTATGTAGATGACATCATATTATGTAGTACTCGAGTAATTACTAGTGAAAGGATTCGTTTATGAATCGACAGTATGATGTGATGGTGGCAGGGCACTTGTGCCTGGATGTTATTCCCTTGTTTCCGGATACGGGAGTTAGGCAAATCGCAGATATTTTAAGCCCTGGAAAATTAGTGAACGTTGAAGATGCAAAGGTTAGCACCGGTGGTCCGGTGTCTAATACCGGTATCAATATGAAAACGCTGGGCAACAGGGTTTGTTTTTGTGCCTGTGTGGGTGATGATGTTTTAGGCCGGCTGACGATTGACCTGCTCAAAGCTACCGGTGGCGCTGAAGGTATTCACATGTTAAATAATGCCGCCAGTTCATATACTGTGGTGATTGCACCACCGGGTATCGACCGTATATTTCTGCACAATCCCGGTACGAATAATATTTTCAGTCCGGAGGATTTAGACCCTGAGCTTATATCGAAATGCCGCCACTTTCATTTCGGCTATCCACCTTTAATGAAGAATATGTACCGGAACGATGGTGAAAATCTTATGCGGGTTTTCAAAATCGCCAAAGAAGCAGGTGTGACCACGTCATGTGATATGACTCTGCCGGACCCAAAGTCAGAGTCGGGACAAGTGAACTGGCGCAGGGTATTGGAAAAAACTCTTCCTTACGTTGACATATATGTTCCATCGATTGAAGAGACGCTTTATATGCTCGATCCGAAAAGATTCCTCGGTATGAAAAAACAGCACGGCAATGAGGAATTGATAGGATATCTGAGTTGCAGCGATTATTCACATCTCGCCGATGAGGTATTATCTATGGGAGCCAAGGTAGCGGTGTTAAAGTCTGGCAGCAGGGGATTCTATGTAAAAACTGCTGATAAAGGAACATTCGATTCTATGGGCTTCGCTAAACCGGCTGATTTTGATAATTATTCCAATAGAGAGCTTTGGACGGCAGCATATGAAGTCGAGAATTTTGGCAGCGCTACTGGTTCGGGTGATTCGTCAATCGCTGGCTTTTTGTCGGCGTTTCTTAAAGGGCTGGATATTGAGCAGGCCCTTAAATACGCGACCTGCTGTGGCTGGCAGAATGTACAGGTGCTGGATGCAGTCAGTGGTATAAAATCATGGGAAGAAACAACTGCTCTGATAGAAGGCAACATGCCTTTTATTGATATAAATTGTGACGACGAAAACTGGACGTTCAGCAACAAATACCAGCTCTGGGCTGGGCCTGAGGACATTTTGAATGGAGTGAAATAGTAACAATGACTACTGAACTTAAAAGAGATTTGAATATACCCGCAGGGTCGAATACCACAGAACAGCAATATAAAGAATTTTTAACAGTTTCATACGAATTGATGAAGCAGACAGGGCAGTATTTTGCTCCGAGTGAAGATATTAACTCGCTTGAACTTGCCCATTTGATTCCGCCAGTAGCGGAGACTGTTTTGGCTATATACGTAGGAATCAATGATGCCGTATGCAACAAAGGGCTTGTTACACCATTGCTGCCTCGCCACGGGCATAATAATGTTTTTGTTTTTGATTCGCAGGTTTACTCCGGCGGTAAAGATGTACCGAACGGTACAGTCGATGCCCAACAAATATTAAAGGGTTTTGAGCCGCCCAATGACACCTGGGATAAAAATTGGACTTATGTGATGCTCGAAGACCCGGCACGCAGCTTTGAGAGCCTGTGGTCTGAAAAAGGTTATATTGATATGATACCGGCCAAATTTGAGGATTTTACAGTGCTTGCCGATACCGCGGTGAGTAAGGTGTGTACATTCATTGACAAAAAGGCGTTTGAGCATCCTGTGAATAAATCACGTCCATATCTACAGGCCGCGCGAGACAGAGGTCAAAAACACGCCGCCGAATTTACTATACCATCTGCAATAAGTGATGAGTTTGACAATTTGGTGCCTGTCTTGCTTAACGAGGGGGAGAAACTGTATGTTGCGACGACTAATTTTGGGCCGTGTGCGCACGGCTGGACGAACATTCACCCAGATAATAGTACATGGGCTGTCGTTAATGAGAATT
>JASFHM010000225.1:0-3257 GCA_050123215.1 Phycisphaerales bacterium
GCTCACGACCTTATTGCAAAGGACATAAACTACTTCCTGCCTATGATATGGAAAGTCCGCCATATCCGTGGAAGGAAAATAAAATCGCTTCTACCATTGTTCAGCGGGTATTTGTTCTTCTGCGGTGGTGAAAAGCAAAGATTAGAACTGCTGCGAACAAATCGTGTGGCTAATATTATCGAAGTCAAGGACCAGCAGACATTTCTTGACGAGCTGGCTGATATAGAGCACGCTATCCGGGCCGGGGCGGCTCTGGAGCGGCACAAATATATAAAGGCCGGACAGCAATGCCGAGTAATCTCCGGGCCGCTAAAAAACTTGGAGGGCATCGTGCTGCAAACAAGAACCGGTATGAGGTTGATTTTAAAGGTAGAGATGCTTGGGCAGGCTGCCAGTGTAGAAGTAGATGCTGATTCAATTGAGCTTGTAGAATAAAATACAATTCTGTTTTTTAGTTATAGGAGTAGTTTTATGGATGTCTGTGTTGTTGGTGTCGGATACGTGGGTTTGGTGACCGCAACTTGTTTGGCCGAGGGTGGCAGTAAAGTTATCTGTGTTGATAATGACCAGGAAAAAATCGCACGTCTAAAAGACGGCCGGATACCTATATACGAGCCAGGACTGACTGAAATGGTAAAGCACAACGAAAAGGCTCATCGGCTACACTTTACTACTAACCTGAAAGAAGGCGTCGATAATTCGTTGTTCATCTTCATCGCCGTGGGTACACCTTCGGGACCGGACGGTTCGGCGGATACATCAGCGGTAATATCGGTGGCCGGCGAAATTGCCGAACACATGACCGAGTATCGAATAATCGCGACCAAAAGCACAGTGCCGGTAGGGACATATAAGAAAGTAACTGAGCTGATACAATCCAAAACAAAAGTGCCCTTCGACTATGTGAGCAATCCTGAATTCTTGAAAGAAGGAGCCGCCGTCGAAGATTTTATGAGGCCGGACAGAATCATAATCGGAACAGAAAACCCCGCCGTTCGGGAACTGATGAGACAATTATACAGTCCTTTCATGCGCAAGGGAAATCGCATCGTATTCATGGACCCAATATCGGCTGAAATTACAAAGTACGCAGCGAACACGATGCTGGCCACCAGGATTTCGTTTATGAACGAGCTTTCCCAGCTATGCGAAAAGGTCGGTGCTGACATCGAGATGGTCAGACAGGGAATCGGAAGTGATTCCCGTATAGGCCGGGCGTTTTTATTCCCCGGAGTTGGCTACGGCGGCAGTTGTTTTCCGAAGGATATTCGAGCGCTAATACATACCGGTCAAAACGAAGGTTTGGAGATGGTCCTGCCTAACGCCGTCCAGAAGGTAAACCTGAATCAACAGCAGAGGTTCGCTCAGCGAATCAAAGATTACTTCGCCGGACGAGAGGGACAAACGCAACTGGCGGTTTGGGGACTGGCGTTCAAGGCCAAAACCGATGACGTTCGTGAGTCACCGGCACTGTACTGCATCGAAAGATTTCTTGACTGGGGTATGAAAGTAAAGGCGTACGACCCCGAGGCAGGCCAGACCGCTCTTGAAGCATTAGGTGGTAAAATCGATATCTGCAATAGCAGTTACGACGCTCTCAAAGATGCCGATGCCCTGGTGATCCTCACCGACTGGCAGGAATTCAGAAATCCGGATTTCGAGACCATTAAGAAAGAGCTTAAAAAACCGGTAATCTTTGACGGAAGAAATCTTTACGAGCTGGAAATGGTTAAAAGATTCGTAATCGAATACCATAGCATTGGCAGAGCCACAATTGGGACTTAACTATATGAAGGTATTAGTCACAGGCGCTGCGGGTTTTATCGGCTCGCACTTAACAGAAAGACTTCTAAGTAACGGCTGGGAAGTAGTCGGAGTTGATAATTTCGACGATTTCTACGACCCGCAGGTAAAACGCAGAAACATATCGCAGGCCTTGCAGAACAATAACTTCAGGCTAATCGAAGCTGACATCCGTGACCGCGATTCTATGGAAAAGGCGCTGGCCGACGGTATAGATTCAATCGTCCACCTCGCAGCCAGAGCAGGCGTCAGACCATCCATCGAACAGCCCCTGCTTTACGCCGATGTCAATATTAATGGTACGATGGTTTTGCTCGAAGCAGCTCACAAAAACAATATCGGCAAGTTCGTCTTCGGTTCCAGTTCGAGCGTGTATGGCAACAATAAAAAAATCCCTTTTGCGGAAGAAGATAATGTCGACTTCCCAATTTCACCCTACGCAGCTACGAAAAAAGCCTGCGAGCTGATTTGCCACACTTACCACAGCCTTTATGATATCTCGATTAGCTGTCTGCGTTTCTTCACGGTCTACGGCCCGCGGCAAAGACCGGATTTAGCAATCCACAAATTTGCCAGATTAATCGAGCAGGGAAAACCGATACCGGTCTTCGGTGACGGCAGCATGATGCGGGACTTCACTTACATCGACGACATAATTGACGGCACAGTCGCCGCCATAGAAAAATGCAGCGGTTTTGAAATCTACAATCTTGGTGAATCAAGGCCGATAAAATTATCCGACCTCATAGCGGAAATTGAAACCGCCCTCGGCAAAAAAGCCGAAAAGCAATACTTACCTGTCCAGCCGGGGGATGTCCAGCGCACATACGCCGATGTAACAAAAGCTATGCGGGAGCTGGGTTATCAGCCGCGCACGCATATTAAAGACGGACTTACCAAATTTGTGCAGTGGCTGCGGCAGTAGATGAAACATCGGTAATGAAGCGGTGTTTATCTGCCGAAAATATTACCATCGCTACTGCAAGTTTCTGTTTTGGTCCTGAAAAGTCGGCCAAAATTTGGTATAATGTCTTACCTCGAAAATTAACTTAACACAGGAGGGTTGCGGTGACAGAGAAGCATCAAAGTGCGCTCTTGTTGGTGCTCTGCGGAGCAATTCTAACCAGTGCCGCATTTTCACCGCCGGCCTATGGTTTGGCCGAATCCACAGCCTCAGGCGGCTCCAATGCCCAGGCGGTCCATCAACTCGGTGAAACCGGCACGGGTATTAACGTGGGTCTGATGGGACTAAATATTTATACCGGCCACGAAGCATTTTACGACAAAGATGCCAATGGCAGTCCCACAGGTTCATCACACGCGTTCAATTACGATGTCACACCTGATGGCTTTGAACTGTTCGACCACGACACCTGGATGGCCGGCATCGTAGCCAGCCGAGGCGGTGAAAACTTCCCCAACGATATAGGCGCTGCGCGCGATTGTGAATTTCA
>JASFHM010000226.1:0-3247 GCA_050123215.1 Phycisphaerales bacterium
CCAGCCGCTTAAACCTTTGTAAAAAATGCGAAAGTTAACCTCTACAGACCTAAAGCAAATTGCGCATTGCAGAACTGCCCGACCGGCAGCAAAAAACTATGCACTCCCTCTCAGAGAAGCTTATCGAAATACAAAAAAATGATAGCAAAAAATTCATCCAACAAAATCAGGGCTGATTCCGTTTTTTAAGTAGGCTTTGCCCCTATGCTTGTATAGGGGAATTCCCCACTTCAAAATAAAAAGAGGGGTATCGTTAATTGGAGGATTGATTAGGATGGCAAGAAAAGATTAATTGGGCGATTGATAAGAATACGCTCTTACGGCGCCAGGAAATCATCTGCATCACATGTCGGTACTTCGACGCCTTCATACAGGCTTTTACCCTGGAGGGTAAATATGTCATCATTGGTAGCACTTACTCGGCGGGTTTTGTTAAAGGCCACATTGCCGTCACAGAAAAGCACGTTTTGTCCTTTCCGCCTGTGATTGATACTATTTTGTCGCGATAGTCTTTCCGTGAGCGGAACATTCAGCGGCCGATTGAAATCATCAGGCAATTTCTCAAACAGTGGGTTTAAATCAGACATTATAACCCTTCTACCAAACGTCGAAATCCGTACAGGCTTCTCGCAATTCAATCGCAGGCTATAAGGAACATACCGCCGGTCCGGGAAATCATTCATCAAACGCGCCTTCTCGAAACCTATCGGTTCCAGTCCCTTTGATTTTGCTCCCGGACAAACGAATTTATCCGCCCCAACGTAGTTGGTCTTTACCAACAGCCAAACACCGCGCGTGTTGGAATGATTCTCTTGGCCTTGATAACCCACCTTCCACCAAGGCGTACCTGCCCGCATCACAACTGCCGGCATACTACCGGCATAATCTTCACTATAGTTAGTTATACCCTGTCCAATACTTGCAAGTTGAGCCTGACACTGGAGCTGCCATGATTTGTAACGTGCATATTTCATACCACTTATAACAATGTGGCCGACTATCATAAATGTCGCAGCCATTGCCAGCCGCCTGACCCAGACAGTTCGTCGCGGTCTGCCGCCACGAGCCTCTTCGTGAGCCAGCAGACGTTCAAGGTGAGCCTGTCCTTGCTGTGAGGCGCTTCTCAGCCGAGCAACTGCACTTTCGACAAGTTCATCCGGGCAATCCGACACCTGCCAACTATCAAGGGGACTCAAGCCATTTTTAATAAGCTCATAAAGTTCTGCGGCCTGGGGATTTGAAGAGATAATTTCTTGAGCGAGTTCGGATTGCTGCTGTGAGCAAACTCCCACAGCGTAATCGAAAATCAGTTCTTTGTCATCTTGGCTGAAATTAGTCATTTGTCCGTCCTGCTCCCCATTGCGGCTTTGTACTCCTTTGCGAACCGTGCTACGGCAGTGTGTAATCTACTTTTAACCGTACCAATTGGTATACTTAGAATCTGGGCCATTTGTTTGTAAGAAAATTTATTAAAATAGGCTAAAATCAAAATTTCCCGAGCCGTCTGCGGCATATTCGCTATAATTTCCCTGACCTGCTCAGCCGCCTCACCTTTTTCGAGCCCTTCGTAAGGTCGTTTATCATAAGAACTTAGGCTATTTAGCACATCATTAAAAGATACGTCTTCCCCCTCCGAAATCGTACCTATCGTAACTGCGGAGGTCCTTTGCTGTTTACGCAATGCATCCTTCGCCTTGTTCGCAGCTATCGTAAAAAGCCACGGCCTCAGCGGTCGATTAGGGTCAAAGCTCTCATGGCTGGTAAAAAGCTGCAGAAACGTCTCTTGAAAGACGTCCTCGATAAGGTCAGAACGGTTCAAAAACCTTCGCAAAAAGCCATAAAGACCGTTTTTATAACGACTTACAATTTTACGAAAGGCATCTTCATCTCCCTTGGCATATCGTTCAAGCAGCTCAGCATCGCTCGGTTTTTTTGGCATTGGTTCCCTTAACTTAACTCGTCTTAATCTCAAAAAGTACCGTATTATAAGCAATTTATGCAAATTTCAGCAATTTTCTTCCGCCCTAGCCGAGTAAATCCCCACATTTTGGAACAAATTGGCCTATCAGGGCCGTCAATTTTGCCGATATTTCCGATAGTCGTGAGGTCAGGCTCTTTAGAATGGCCGGGTTTTGCCAAAAACCGGCTTAGCTTTTTTGCTTGACCGTTTGATGAACAAAAATTATTATAATACTGTATAATTTAACTGGACTAGAAAGGTTGTGGACAGCCCGCTGTTGCATCCATCGCGGATATAACTCCAGTTGGGCGGATAAGACTAAGGGGTGCAACCCCTTATTTCAATGGCAGATAAATTACAGGACACTTGCAACCAAGTGATAAAAATATAGCAAACGGCACCGAACAGGCTACTGGTTGCAAGTCAGAAGAAAAACAAAGGAAATCTTTTAATAGAGGTTAAGTTTACCAGCGAAGGAATGCCGGTAGTGAAAATAGCTTCGGTAATTTTCATGACAACATATTGCTGGAATGACAATTCGGCATTTTTTTCGTTGTTTTTGGCACCTTTTAGGCGACAACCTTGATTTACTGAAGATTTCCCGTTTATCAAACCTGTAACCTCCCCTGCCGTATTATCCTCACAATCTTTCCTGTGTGTGTTTTTCAACACTGGTTTGGAAAGGTCGTGATTATGAATTTTTTGTTAATGGAAATACTCAGTGGACCGGAATGGTTGATTTCTATCCTGCTGTTTTTTCTTGGTATTGGTATCGCCGTATTCATCCAGCAACTAACCAAAAAGGTTAAAGCTAAAACCTTCCAAGAAGACCTCCAGCGACAAATCGACGGTGCAAAAAGAGAAGCCGACAATATTATCAAGTCCGCTCGACTGGATGCCGCTTCCGAAGCCATAAAGAAAAAGGAAGAATTAACCGCCGAAGCAAACCGCACCCGAAACCAACTGCGAGAGGCCGAACAAAGACTCAGTAAACGTGAAGACGTTCTTGAAAAGCAGATTGAGTTAGTGCAGCAACGAGAAAAAACCGCGGAAAATCTGGAAAAAGAGGTTGAAAGACGCTTTGAACGAGTAGCCGAGAAGGACAAGCAGCTTTCCAATTTGCTGGCTCAGCAGAAAAACCAGCTTCTCAAAATCACGGCAATGGGCGTTGAGGATGCCAAGGAACTTCTGCTCAAACGTCTCGAAGATGAGTGTGAGCATGAAATGGCCACCCTTATCCAGCGCAAAGTTGAAGAGGCCAGCGAAACCGCCGATGAAAAAAGCAGA
>JASFHM010000227.1:0-3203 GCA_050123215.1 Phycisphaerales bacterium
AGAGATTTATGCAATTAGAGCTGAATCTAATCCAGAATGCACAGCATGGACATTCGGGCCTTTTCAGTGCTCATCAGGCTTCAGCAAGGAACGAGGTTCTTTTGCAGAGTTCTACGGCTGGTATGGCCCTCTAGTAGTGATCCAAAGATTTATAGAACCATTATGGGGTGGCATTGTGCTTCCCCAAGACATTACACATGCGACAATTCGACGCGCTTTCCTAAAAGATTTCAAGGTTGAAAATATTTTGGAAATGCTCACTGCTCTCGAATGCAATTATAGTAAACTGGGAAGTTGGTCCGGGTCGAATTTATGTGAACTCATGGCTAAAGCTATGAATATTATATAGCTTCGTAGAGTATTGTTTCGTATATACCGATTTCTCTGGAATGCCCCCAGTTATTTGTTGATATATGTAACTATTAGACTTCTTTATTCTTCCTTCGTAATACTACGTCCGTAAGGGCGTGGTGGTTTACTTACTTTTAGTCAAACTATAAATCCACGTCTTGCTTCGTTGCTACCGGAGGCCGCGATGAGGAATCATATAGCAGTTTGCCAAAGGCAGACGATAAAGTCAATGTCCGAACCGCAGGCAGCAACGAAGTGGCCGAAGGCTATGTTCGGCAATTTTCCGGATGTGTCAACGATATATTATCGTACTGCGTTCCGCCGTCGTCGAGACTTTGGCGGACAAGTCTGTATGTCGGGCGGGGTTGGTGTTAAGTAGTTGATTTTTCGATTTTAGGCAGTTTTCCGGCGAGGAGCAATCCAACCGGTTTTAGTGTATCGAACCGCATAAGAATGATTCTCAGTACGGCGGTCATTGGAACAGCAAGAAACATTCCGACTACACCCCAGAGCAGGCCCCAGAATGACAGGGCCATTAAAACCGTGATAGGGTGTAAGTTCATTCGAGTTCCCATGAGTTTCGGCTCGATTATGTTGCCGATGGTCATCTGGACTGCGCCGGGCAGTGCGATGGCGAGGACAATCATCCACGGATTTTCGAATTGCGCGACAGCTACCGGCAGAGGTAGGACAGTTGCGATGATTGAGCCGATGGATGGGATGAAGTTTAACAGAAAAGCCAGCATTCCGAAGACGCCTGCCAGTTGCAGGTTAATCGCAGAGAGTATCGCCCAGACGAGCAGGCCGGTGACAGAGGAGATTACAGCTTTGATGGCGAGGTACCGGCGGACTTCATTTTCGATAGCGGTGTAAACGTCGAGGTGAATAATGTTCGGGTCTCTTCCTATGACCATGAAGATGACGAAAATAAGGACAAGAAATGCGCTGCTGAAGAAATTTACTACGGTTCCGAAGGTGGTCCTGGCGTATTTTGGGATTTGGGTCTGGATGTTCTGGATGATGTCGGCCTGGTTGAGGTTGAGGCCCCAGCTATTGAGCTTTGCGAAACACTTTTCCGTGAGGATGACAAAGTTATCCGTGTATTGGCCAGCGGTGGATACGAAAGATTGGATTGCTTTAGTCAGGAAGAAAAACAGTGCGGCCAGCAGCAGAAGGCCGACAAAGAGAGCGACTATCGAAGCCAGCGGGCGAGGGATGTGCAGTTTGATGACCTGGAAATCGAGAAGTGGATAAACGAGGACCGATATGAATGCGGCGAGGACGAAAGGGATGAGTACCGGCTGGGCGTAGACCAGCACTACGCCGATGGCGAGGGTGGCGATGGCAAGCAGTGAGGCGTTGGCGAGCCAGTTTCTTTCGGCGGATTGGTCTGGAATCATATTTATCCCTTTCCCGAAATCTTAATTTATGACAAGGATATTTTGCGGGCTGTTATTGTCAAGAGCAAAACGGGATGGAGCTGGCGATGTCGAATTTGCTTGATGCGCAGAGCGTGTGAAGTATAATTCCTTTATATGACTAAACTAAGCGTAAATTTGAATAAGATAGCGCTGTTGAGGAATCAGCGTGATATCGGGATTCCGTCTGTTGTGGAATCGGCAAAGGTTGTGATTACGGCGGGTGTGGCGGGTATTACGGTTCATCCGCGGCCCGATGAAAGGCATATAAGGTATTCGGATGTGTATGAGCTTAAGGATACGGTGAGCTGCTTCGGCGGTGTCGAATATAATATCGAAGGCAATCCGTTTACCGGCAGATATATGGAATTGGTAAAGGATGTTCAGCCTGACCAGGCGACACTTGTTCCGGACGACCCGAACCAAAATACGAGCGACCACGGCTGGGATATCGATGCTAATCTCGAAAGACTGAAGCCGGTTGTAGAAGAATTGAAGCTGCTCGATATTCGTGTCAGCTTGTTCATGGACGCCGAGCAGGGAATCGAGAAGGCGGCGAAGGCGCTGGCTGACAGAGTAGAGCTATATACCGAGCCTTATGCGACGGCGTTTCGTACGGGAAGAGATTTGGACGAGACGCTGCGACGATTTGCGACGGCGGCTGCGGCGGCACAGGATGCGGGGCTGGATGTTAATGCGGGACATGATTTGAATCTCGAGAACCTCGGGATGTTTCTGGATGAGGTAGAAGAGGTTAAGGAAGTGTCGATTGGACACGCTTTGATAGCGGAAGCGCTCGAGATGGGATTGTATAATACGGTGAAAGAGTACCTGAGGATATTAGGAAGTGCTTTATAACAGGAGGCCGAGATGTTTAACGGAGCAATGGTTGCATTGATAACACCGTTTCAGGACGGTGATGTTGACTTCAAAACGCTTGACGAGCTGATTGAGTTTCAGATAGACAGTGGTATTGACGCAATAGTACCGGTTGGAACTACCGGTGAATCGCCGACTCTCAGCCATCCGGAACATAAACAGGTTATTGAGAGAGTAGTCAAGAAAGCTGCGGGCCAAGTTCCTGTGATAGCGGGGGCTGGCTCGAACAGTACGGCCGAGGCGATTGAGCTTACGGCATTCAGTAAAAAGGTCGGGGCCGATGCGACTTTGCAGGTCTGCCCGTATTACAATAAGCCGACACAGGAAGGGTTCTATCAACATTTCAAGGCGATTGCCGAAGAAGTTGATTTACCGATTGTGCTTTACAACATACCAGGCCGATGCGGAGGCGAAGGTCTTAAGGCCGATACGGTGGTGCGGCTTGCCGAGATTGAGAATATCGTAGCTATAAAAGAAGCCACGGGCAAACTCGATATGGCAAGTGAAATAACGACCGGCTGTGATATTACGGTGATATCGGGTGACGATTCGCTG
>JASFHM010000228.1:0-3202 GCA_050123215.1 Phycisphaerales bacterium
CCTCCCCAAAAGACCAATTTATAAGTTGGTGCAATTACGACCCACCGACTAGCCCCCACGCCAACCCCCCAGAACTAACGGAGGGTAATTTTTTTAGCTATCTCCACCAATTTCTGGTAGCATATCACGACTATGGCGAAAGAAGCTAAAAAACAGTGGAACGGCTTTTCATTGAAGCCGCGTAAAGACATGCCCGAAGGCCTCTGGATGAGATGCACAGGCTGCGAGCACATGATTTATAAAAGCTCCGTCGAGAAAAATCTTAACGTCTGTCCACAGTGCAATTACCACTTCCGAATCGACGCGCCGACAAGAATCAAATATCTCGCAGACGAAGGCTCATTCGAGGAAGATTTGACCTACTTGTCCAGCGGCGACCCGCTCACTTTCAAATTCAGGGGCACAACATATAAAGACCGACTCGAAGCCGACCAGAAAAAATCCGGCGCAACCGAAGCCATGCGAATCGGCAAGGCCTTCATCAAAGGCCGAGGTACAGTCTTAGCCGTAATGGAGCCGAACTTCTTAATGGGTTCGATGGGCCTGGTGGTCGGCGAAAAATTTTGTGCCGCTGTCGACAAAGCACTCGATGAAAAACTGCCGCTTGTCGTCGTCTGCTGCAGCGGCGGTGCGAGAATGCATGAAGGAGTCGTATCGCTCGGGCAGATGGCAAAGACCAGCGCCGCCGTCGCAAAGTTCAACGAAGCAGGAGGCCTTTATATCGCCGTACTTACCGACCCCACAACCGGCGGAGTAACCGCCAGCTTTGCAATGCTCGGTGACGTTACCATAGCCGAGCCCGGCGCACTGATTGGTTTTGCCGGACCACGCACTATAGCCGAGACTATCAAAGTCGAGCTGCCCGATGGTTTCCAGACCGCAGAGTTCATGCTCGAGCACGGCTTCGTAGATATGATTGTCGAGCGCAAGGACCTGCGAAGCGAAATCGCCCGACTAATTGACTACTGCCAAAAATAACCTTTTCGTCTTTGCGCGTTTAGTAATATTTTTTTCGGGATGATGCTTGGTGTAATGATTAGCTCTCGAAAAACAAGTCAACTTGCAATTCTTTCTCTAATCTTTGCCATTTCTGGTATACTCCTTCTTCCTCTTGCAATTGTTGGCATAACATTAGGCATCCTATCTCTCTGCAAGATCAGCAAAAACAAAGACCATACCAAAGGCGCAGGTTATGCCATTGCAGGAATTGTCGTTTCCGCTTTTACTATTGTACTCTCCTGTCTGGTAATATTATGGCTTACTTTTAATCCCATAATTACTCACTCACGCAATCCCAATGGAATATTAAAGGCAGGTCGTTTGGCCCCATTGCCTCAATCTGCCGCTGATGTAAAAGCAGCAGGCTGGAGTAGCATATTTGCCGGAGAAGACTACCTTATGTTTAGTGCTTCACCAGCGGACATAGACAAATTTATTGCCGACTCGCCAAGCATAAGCAAAAGCATACCTGAAGTATACACCCCTCAACATAAACACTTACCCAGCCCGGAAAACATTTCGGATTTCAATGACTTTGAGATTGAAGAGCACATTAAGCACGATTATTATTACAGGCACGAAGATACGCCGGATTGGTATGAGCCTACTATAAATATTGGCAGAAAATACGAAATACCCGGTGACCCCAACAAAAACGGCCACAATTGGGGCTCTGTAATCATCAACGACGAATCCCATTGCGTCTATATAGAAGTAATTTGGTCATAAAAGAGCATCAAAAAACTTAGCTTACAGGCCAGCCTGTAGGTTAGGATTAAACCAGCACGGCGGGTAATTATTGTGCGGTTTGGTTGACGCGCTGCCTCAAAACTTCCATGCGGTCGACTATCTCCTGGGCCATTCTGCTGTTCGGAAAATCGCGGACAATATCTTCGCCCGTCTCCAAGGCTTTGGCCCACTGCTTTCCGGATACGGCTATCGAAAAACGTACGCCGAGACTGTGAAGCTTCGACCTGAATATATCGCGTGCCGCTTCCTGCAAAGCAAGCCCTTCGTTCGGCGTCAGGTACGGGTCGAGCTCTCTGAGTATCTCAAGACTCCTGTCAGTCGCCTGGCGGTTAACGGCATCATCCCACATATTCAAAAGCACTTTTTTACGTTCCAGCTTTTTATCAATCAGCTTCTGCCGCATCTGCTTGGCCTTCTCCGATTCCGGATAGGCCTTAATCAGATTCTCGATATACAGACTTGCCGTGGACCATTCATGCTCGTTAAGTAACTGTTCAATATTAACTATAAGCTGAGCTTCTCTTTCATCCACGGTAGCAGACTGATATTTATCAGCCTCAATCCTCAGCTTTTCCGCCAGCTCCTGATGAGGCGCGCTGGCCTCAAGCTCGTCAATTAAACTAT
Source organism: Phycisphaerales bacterium (assembly GCA_050123215.1). Classification (GTDB taxonomy): domain Bacteria; phylum Planctomycetota; class Phycisphaerae; order Sedimentisphaerales; family Anaerobacaceae; genus CAYMOE01. The sequence continues at coordinate 2,374 of JASFHM010000228.1, forward strand.
GAGCACCTTCGAAATCGTCGTTCTGCAGCCTGTTGAACACAGCCTCGCGTATCGCCCGCGCATCGTTCCCACGATACGCTATCAGCTTGGCCGAATCACTCAGCTGAACACTCGACAGAATTTGCGAAAGCGCCGTCCGCTGCTTCTCCTGCGCCTCGGAAATCTTATCGAGCGTTCGGGCGTTATATTCGAGAAGCTCTATAATCTTCGTCAGCGTCGCCAGTATCACCACCAGCGTAAAAAACAGCAGCATCGCACCGAGAATCCAGAACAATAGCGGCATCGTACCCGCCCTGCCGGACCTGAATATGTTCGTAAAAAGTGCCAGAAGAACAATTATGCCCGTAACGGCATATATAACTATTGAGTACCATTTGAAATAAAGGGCCGATGCGTCTTTCTTGATAGCCATTGCGGTGTCCTTTCATAAAGCTCGCGAAAAGCTGACCTGCATATTATAATAGACAAAACGCATCCGGTCAATATCGACAATAGCCGCTAATGGCCGGTGCGAACGGATATATACTGATAAATGAGGTGACGGATATGAAGCGAATCATACTGTCAATCATGATTCCGGCAATAGCTGCTCACTGTTTCGCCGTTGCCGAGCCCAACTATATCAAGGCGGTGGTCAAATCCAATAACACCTTCGGTCTGAATATGTATCTAAAGTTGCGCGACGAACCGGGCAATATTTTCCTCTCGCCGTACAGCATTTCAACAGCTCTCGCTATGACCTATGCTGGTGCACGAGGCCGGACCGAAAAAGAAATGGCCAACGTCCTGAATGTCCCCGTTATAACCGATACCGCCTGCGGAGGTATAG
>JASFHM010000229.1:0-3199 GCA_050123215.1 Phycisphaerales bacterium
GCATCGAGCCAAAACAGTTAATTAGAGCATTGTTTTAAAGCTAAGTTGGTTTATGTGCATTGAAGTAGTTGGCTTTTATCCAGTTGAAATTCAAAATCAAATGTAGCACAACTAAGCCTGCCAGCACAACCCCTGCCCCTTCGTGAAGAATCTCGAACGCCTCGTAAGACATCTTTGTTCTGAGCAGTCCGGTAGCAATTTGATTGACCAGAAGTATCCCAAGGATTGGATTTAGTATCTTTAGTGCGGTATTTCTTTTCATTTCTTCACCGAGTAAAAACAATTTGTTTGATTAAGAGCTCTGTGTTTTGACAAATGCCGCTGTACCCTGCCTTTTAATTTTGCGAAGGTTCTTCAGATACGTTTTGTCTGTGTCGCCGTATTTTTCGAGCATTTTCAGGTTTTTGCATTTTTCGAAATCCTCGCATTGCCAGCAACCGTCGTAGCTTTTCTTCTTGACGCATTTTTTTATCCCGCATTGGGCCGAGCCGCCGCCGTTCCTGCAGACGTTCTTGCACCGCATTTTCGCAAGGAAATCGAGAACTTCACAAAACTTGCCGTAATGTTTGAATACTCGAAATGCCGGAATCTTCGCAAGAGCTGGTGCCGCCTTATCGCATTTGCTGCTGCGCAATTCTTTTTTCAGGTCCTTTGAAAGATTGGCAAGACTCTGTGTGTAAGCCGGACAGCTGCTGCAATATAATCCGCAATATGCAATCAAATCTGTCTTTCTGGCCATAGTTTCACCCCTTAAAGCTTCCGCATTTAAGGATATGATAACAATACATCACGGCAGCTCAATTAAAAAGTTCTCCCGCTGTAGTAGCAGTAGGCTTCGGCCGCGAATAGCGTTTAATCTTGCCTCTTGTGTAAATTATTATCTGCGTTAGAATAATAGTGGATTGAAATACAACACGATTGAATGAAGGGAGACACAAAATGGCCGAAGAAATGATTGGCAAAGTCTCGGATTTCTTTGCTCATCCCGTTGTTGCAGGTATTGAGCTGGCCGGTTCTGTAAAAGTCGGTGACAAAATTAAAATCAAAGGCCACACCACCGACCTTGAGCTGACGGTCGCATCAATGCAGGTAAACAACCAAAATGTCACCGAAGCGAAAAAGGGCGATTCAATTGGTATAAAAGTCCCCAACCGTGTTCGGGCAGGGGATGCCGTCTACAAGATTACCTGATGGTCCTGTAATTCATCCTTGGAAAACACAGATTTTCTAGGATATCGGGAAATATTTTTGCTTCTCAACCGTCCGATACTATCATCAAGTATTGAGAACGAATGACTTCTCATATTTAATTTGATCCACTTTCTAATACAGGCCCGTTTATGGGGTTGTCACGTTAACTTCAGATAAAGTAATTATGGGACAGTGCCCGAGAAACCGTTTCAGTATACTTTATCTTCAAAGCAGGCAATAAGTTAAGACCTGTTTTGGGCCGATACAATTTGGAGTTATACTTTATATGTCCCTCTGTAGCTATAGACTGAGGGGAATCAGAGAATCTCGAGAAATAGTAGGTTGATGCATTCGACGCGGAAGTCCCGAATGAGTACATCGATTATGCATAAACTCATCAAAGCCGAAAGGGCTCACCGAGCAGGCTCAGCTCTGGTCGAAGTCCTCATAGCTGCCGCCATCTTGATACTGGCCCTCATAGGTTATTCGTCTTCCTTCGTCTCGGGAAGAAAACAAATTCTGAATCAGCGGCAGTATCAGATGGCCGTACATTTAACTTCCCAGAAAGTTGAAGAGATTAAAGCGAATGGTTACCTTGCCGCAACCGTAGGAGAACAGGAAGAACAGCTTGCTCTGGATGGACTGGCGTGCGTTAGAGCTACGACGATAGAACTTACAGCGGAACCTTCCGGACTTGTCCCCCAGCCGCTCAAAAAAGTCACCGTCATTACCTCATGGACCGGAAGGGCCGGGGACCCGCATCAAGTCAAACTTGTTACTTATATAGGCCCCTGAGTTTATGAAAAAAGAAACAACTGAAAGACGAACCCGACCGGCCCTGACATTGGTGGAAATGTTAGCGGCTATGATTATGGTCACAATCATACTCTCTGCCGCTGCTGTCACCATGATATACGGACAAAGGGCCATCGACAGCGAATGGGAGCAGGCCGGTATCCAGAGAGATGCCTCATATGCAATGCTGAAAATGAAACAGGCTATAAGAGGCGCAAGTCAGGCGCAAATTACCGGCGATGGAAAAGGGTTCAAGGTATACAAAGATGGTCAGTGGACAAAATTCAAATACGTCCCCGGTGTAAAAGATATTCGATACAAGGTTCTGGAAGACGGTGAAGAGTGGGAGGATTACGATATCGAAGACCCCGAGGCAAACACGCTTATAAACGGTATTGCAGAATCAGTTTGTTTTTCAATAGACCCCTCCACGAACAGCACAGTGACTATTAGTTTTTATCTCAAAAAAGGGCAGTTTGATACACAGATTTCATCGTCGGTAACAATGCGCAATTTTGTCACTGGTTCATAGGTGAGAGGGTGACCATGATATTTAGAAAAGAAAAAGGTTTGGTACTGCCGGCTGTCATAGCGATTGTCGTTATCTTCGCGATTGTTGGAATGACCGTACTAACTCTCGCCGAGCAGGAAATTGTGCTCGGTAGGGTCGAAGCCGACAGAGTAAAGGCGTTCTATCTTGCCGAGGCGGGACTTGCCAAAATGCACGAAAAACTGATGACAAACCAGGCACTCGGTGAGTCTATAGGTAACGAGACTGTTGTCCTCCAGGAAGAGCTTGAATCGGGCGCTTATACAGTCGTACTTGATGCCAACCAGATGCCATGCTATGCCGTTGCTACCGGAACATCCGGAAGCGTCACAAAGACAATCCGAGCCGAGGCAACATTCCTTGCTCCGCCTCTCGAACACGCCGTTTATGCCATGAACGTAAGCGGTATCGATTGGGCCTTCCAACTCAGAGGGACTGGCGACCCTGTATGGAACTACTGGTCCGGAACTGAAAAAGGGGGTAAAGACCGGGTTAATGGAAACATCTTTGTCGATGGTGACGCTTATTTGTTCGAGGAAAGCTCCATAAATGCCGCACCTTCGCCGAATCCTTATGGCCTCAACGGAGACCTCGAAGCCACTGGTGACATTACAGTTGAAGACGACGCCGACATAGCCGGAGATTCTATTCCAAACTCCGAGC
>JASFHM010000230.1:0-3183 GCA_050123215.1 Phycisphaerales bacterium
CGGCGTCGTTATACCTTGATTTGGCTTCGATGCAGACCGCGTGTAACAAATGTGTTTTACCCAGCCCCGAATTGCCGTAAATAAACAGAGGATTGTAGGTGTCTCCCGGCGAATGACTTACTGCGATGCAACTAGCGTGGGCCAAACGATTGCTCGGACCGACCACAAAGTTTTCAAACGTATAATCCGGGTGCAGCTTAAAGTTAGAAGCGACCGTAGTAGTTTCACTTTTCTGCCCATTCCCAACGACGAAATCCACCGAAACGAGATGACCGGTGATTTGCTGGGCTGCAAGAGTAAAGTTTTTGCTGCAGTTATCACGGAGGAATTGTGAAGTAACTTCATTGGGACAGCCGATTTGCAGATTACCGCCGTTAAGATGAGTGACGCGCAGTTCATCAAACCACTTGCGCGTATTAGTAGGGTCGAGTTCCTTTGCCCGCTCAACTATTTTCGCAAATATTTTTTCAACTTCACGTGTTGCCAATCTCAGCTCCTCTTAACAATCTCCGCAGAGATTGAATAAGCACAAAACAACATACTCCCTTAAATAAACATTTGCCCCGAATGGGCCTCCTGATGGCTTGCAGCAAGCTCTTCCCGTAAGAAAAGATAATTAGAATCTAATCTCCGAATAACCGATTGTCAAAAGGAAAATGTTAAGATTGCACAAAAAAGCTTTAAATAAAATACAATTAAAAAAACCCTCCTAAAACCGGCAGATATTTGTCTCTGTGGTGGCTGGATTCAACTTGATATTTGCTTGAAGATGTGAGAAACTTCCTTGCCTGAAATCGACATAAAGGTAGAGCGTATGGGCATTTTTACTAAGACAGTAGATTATCTCAAAGACAGACTCGGCAAAACACGCAATAAAATCAGCTCGTCGTTGTCTGCAGTTTTGACATTAGGTAGAAATATCGATGAGCAGATGCTTGACGAGCTCGAAGAAACTCTGATAAGCGACGATATCGGTGTTGAAACGACCGACAAGCTCGTAACCGAGCTAAGAAGCGCCTATCGCAGTCGCGAGATAGCAACCACTGACGATATCATTCCTTTTTTAAAAGGCCACATTAAAGATTATTGGCCTCATCAAGACAGACAATTAAACCATGCCCAGAGTCCACCGACTGTGATATTGGTCGCCGGCGTCAACGGTTCCGGCAAGACCACCAGTATTGCCAAGCTTGCTTATATTCTCAGCAGGAATAATGAAAAGGTTATTGTTGCTGCCTGTGATACTTTCCGAGCCGCGGCTGTTGAGCAGTTAACTATCTGGGCCGAACGTATCGGCGTCCAGATAGTAAAACAAAAAAGCGGTTCTGACCCGGCTGCGGTTGCCTTCGATGCCTGTGAAGCTGCGGTCGCAAGGAATGCTGACTATCTAATACTTGACACAGCAGGGAGGCTGCACACGCAAAAAGACCTTATGAAAGAGCTGACAAAAATCCGTGATGTGGTTACAAAAAAGATTCCCGATTCCCCGCATGAGGTGTTGCTTGTACTCGATGCCACAACCGGACAGAACGCAATCGCCCAGGCGAAGATGTTCACGCAGGCCATCGACGTGAGCGGTATCTTCTTAGCAAAGTTGGACGGCACGGCCCGAGGCGGAATCGTTATAGCTATAAAAGACCAGCTCGATATCCCGGTCAAATTTGTCGGCCTCGGTGAAAAGCCCGATGCGATTGCCGAATTTGACCCCAAGACCTTCGTCGAAGCTCTTTTTACATGAGACTGGGGAATATTTCCATTTTCTTTTGTTGCCAGTGTTTGTGAAAAGTTCTTTTATAGATTTTACACACCAATTGCAGAATGTTACATTTGTTTTGCTGAGGTAACGATAATCTCATGTTCCAGACAAGTGGCTCGAACTGTCATGCTAACTGTGGCGGTTGTTTACTGGAAAAAACCCTGATTTGCTCATTCCGTAAGCGATTGCTTCCCAAAATTGCCTACAGGCCTACAGGTTGTTACTTACACAGGCCGCGATGAATATAATTTCTTTCAACAATCCAACTCATTTATAAAGAAATGTGTTATCTTCTAATCCTGAATAAAAATCGGAATACGTTGATGAATATCACTAATTAGCATATTAGCCACTTCTTGCATCTGTGGGTGAGCCGCCTTGGAGCATCTTAGCTCAAAGAAACCCATCCATTGTCGCAAATTCCCTGTTACAACAATCTCGGTTTTAAGTGAATGAATGAGAACTGAGCGTGCTTTTTGCGGAGTCCAGCCGGATTCTATTAGATTGATATAATGGCTTTTACTTTGACCGCATGCGGTAAGCCAAATAACTGTTTCCTTATTTAAAGATGACAATTCAATAATATTTCCGTTATTATATTCAATGCAATTGGTTTCTATATTTAATTTCAGATCCCCCGGTAGCAGCCGCTCATCAGTCCAGGGTGGCAGGATATATTGGAGACCATTAGAATAATTACAGTATCTGGTCGATTCCTGTGCAAAGCTGAATAATCGATGTCGGACAATTTCATGGGTAATTCCACGGTCACAGATGATTCGATATGACACCGAAGCATGCTCAATCATAGCTAAATGGCCACGTTTAATAAGCTTTTGTACAAATTCTATTGAGGATGTATCAGTAATTTTGTCCTCACTTTTATAACAGATTCGACCAGCTTTCTCGATTGCCTTCAAAGGATTAGGAGTGGCCCATAAAAACTCGATAGATGGTTTTGTCAGAATCATTATTTATATTTCCTTTTTTATCTTTCAATACCTGTTCTTGCCATTATTCCTTTTTGATAATAGTGCTTAATTTCTTTCATTTCCGTAACAAGATCAGCGACTTCGATGATTTCCTCTTTTGCATATCTACCTGTGATTATAAGTTCTGTACTAAAAGGCTCTTCATTAATTAATTCAAGAAGCTGGTTGACAGGTATAAGATTGCATTGAACTGCTACATTTGCTTCATCTAGAATTATGACATCGTATTCCTCGCACCGCATTACCATTTCAATATCTTCGAGCCCATTACAAGCAGCTTCTATATCTTCCTGATCAGGGTCTTTGCCTATAAAACAGCCTCTGCCGTATTGCCTGACAGTTATAAACTCAGAAAATCTTTCAAGGGCTTCAATTTCACTATATAACATACCTTTGATAAATTGGGCAAAGAAAACTCTCAGCCCCGCACCGGCG
>JASFHM010000231.1:0-3175 GCA_050123215.1 Phycisphaerales bacterium
AACTCTGACATGTAGACGCGGCGAACTTCTTCGGCCATCTTTTCCAGACCTGCTGCTTCGTCATCTTCATGCATGGCGTATTTGAAATAGCTTTCTCTGAGCATCATCTGGACTATTTCTTTGGCGTCGGTAATGCCGATTCCTGAGAGCTCTTCGCGAAGCCGGTTTCTCACAAAGGTGACAAGGTCAACTTTGAACTCGTCTCTTGGATAGAGTTTGCGAAGCTCATTGTAGATTTGTGTGGCCTTTTCGGTATGACCAGCCTGGTAAAAGCTCAGCACTGCATTTTTCAGCATGTTTCGATGTCCGCCCTGCATCGATTCGTACGTACCCGAGCGGTCTTTATACTTTTCAATGGTGGCCAGTTGCGATTTGTCATAGGAGTCGAATATGCGAAGGTCAGGCCGCTGGTAGATGGTTACAATCATACCCGGGCTGCGGTCATCGAAACGTTCGGGCGGTGTTTGCTTATAGATGAATATCTTGCCGTTGCGGTAGAGATTCTGAAGGCTGTGATTTACTATTCGGTCGGTGTTGGCTTCGTCAATGTCGATTTCTTGCTTTGAGCAGGCCTGTAGTCCTTTGACGGCCCAATATATGGCGTGTACATCGGGATGACGCCAGTCCATAGGCAGATGATGGTTGGGGTCGGTAAAACTTGTCGGGCCGTAGGTTTTATTAATTTGCTGCATCAGCTCGGGTTCGAGCTTCCATTCGTTGCGCAGTCGGTAAGCCTTGGCGAATATATCAAACCTGGCGAGAGTCTTTGTGCCGCGGTAGTCATCGATTACTCTGAAAGCCTCGGGTTTGAACTTGTCGGGGCTTTGGCGAAGGGCGAGATAATTGCCGACGAATTTTTTGTTGTCTTCGAAAGCAGGGTCGGCGGCTTTAAGTTCAGTTACGAATTCGACGATATTAGCGTCGGTAATTATTTGGTTCCATTGTTTGGGTGCATCAGCTAGGGCCTGAAAGAAGTTTTCGTCGGCCTCACCAAGCAGCGACTGCATCGCCTCGGCAAGCTGAAGTTTATAGTATTCGTGGGCATCATCGGTGATGCCGCCGATTTTGTGCTGGAAGGTCCACGCAAGCTGCCGGTAAAGGGCGATATCGGTCGGATTGAGCGGGATACCTCGGTCGCGGAGTAGCTCGTAACCATTCTTTACCCATTGCCATCTTTGCTCAGGCTGCGATGCGGGAATAGCAACAGAAATGTTATAAGCCATATTCCATGAGTGGAATTCCCATACCTTTGAAAATCGCGGCTGTAGGGTGACTATCCATTCAGCGAGTTGCCTGGCGTCGAAAAACTGGCCCTTCTGCTTCAGTGTATCTGCACGAATCCACAGTGCATCAACAATAAGACCGCGAAAGGCGCCAAGTGCAACCGTTGCGAAGGCGAGCGAAGGCGGTGCGTTTTCCAGGGGCTCGTTTATAACGAGATTCATTTCCTTGCGCTGGGTGTTGATGTAATCCAAGCCGCTGCCGGCGACAATCAACAGACCGACACCAAGGACGAGAGCGAGGATGCAGATTATGATATCACGAGCACGCATTATTGAATGTTAGACGATTATTTTGGCAATTTCCCGGAAACTAAAAATAATTATGGCGAGTATCAGTAACAAACCTGATTTTAATACTACCATTAAAGCTGCAGCCTTAGCTACAAGAGGCCAGCTTATGAATCTTGCGGGCACGAGGAAATTCGGCGCATTGAACCTGCCAAATTGCGGGAACAGGCTAATAAGCATTTTTATCGTATAGTCGTATATGTGACTTATATCGTAACTGAGAACGTCAAAAGATTCCATTATAAAACCGCGGGTGACGGAGATAAAAAATACTGCAAGGCAAAGTAATATAGCCACCGGGAAAGAAAGAAAGCTCGAGGCCAACACACCAAGGCAGGCGAGAAATATAAGCCTAAATAAAATCAGCAGGACGGCTTTGAGGAAATTTGTTCTGTAGGTGCCGGCTTTATAAAGCAACTCGATGCCGTCTTCCGGTGGGAAGATTACTGTTGTAGGATTGAGCCGGACATTAAGAAAGGCAACAGCTAAATAGCCGTCTGCCGCAACTGCATCGGCCGGTACGGAGAATTCACGAGGTGTTCTTATTACATCTCTTCTTTCAGCACCGTAAATTGGAGTGCTGCTCTTTAAAGTAAAGTCCATTTGTCTGTGGTCACCGATGCTCCAGAGACTGTATATCGAGGCGTCGGGTGGATTGACGGCGACATCGTATTTGAACCTTATAAAGATGTTTGGGTCGTGTACTTTAACGTTCGTAAACTCCCAGACGATATCGTCTCCGACAGCGGCGGCGCGTTTTTCGAGAATTTTCTGACTTTTAAGGTCATTGAGTATTGCACGGGTCGACATGCCTTCAGGAAGCTGCCCGCTTTTAGAAAGCTGTCTGTAAAGTTCAAGCACTTCCCCGGTGACATCAGGAATAGGAGGTTTTAGGCTTGCTCGAGCGGTGTAGAATTCATTGTTGAGCGTGGTGAGCTCTTCCTGCGGCGTGTCGTAATAGGCTGGCATATAAATGGTAGCCGCGTAAACAATTCCAGCACAGATAGCAAGCATTATTGTGTTGAGCAGTATGACACCAAACAACTTACCCAGCAATAATTCGAAGCGACGAATGGGTTTTGTCAGAACGGTATATATACGTTTTTGCTTGATGTCATCAGCCAGTGAGAAGGTCGAAAGAATGATTGTCATCAATGACAGAATAAGAGTGGTCAGTGACAGGCTATAGGTAACGAATGTTTGCAGTCGGCCTTTGATAGTGCCGTCGCCGGTTATATTAAGTGCCATTACAGGCAGCAGCACCACAAGCAGCAGTATAAAAGCCAGCGCGATTTTCATTCGCAGAGCCTGCCTGATGGTATTGACGGCAACGGCCCAGATGCTACGCATGGCCGGAACCTCCCTGGTTGTTATCCGGATTGTCCTGCTGTTTATTTTTGTCCTCGTCCGAACCGGTCAACTCGCGCAGCAAGTCGTGGTCGACGTCATGGGCGGGCTCGGGCTGCTCTTTAGCCGGTTCTGGTTTCACAGCAGGTGTGGTTTTGGTTGTCTCAGTTGCGTCGGTTAATTGTTCGAGCAGTTCATTGTCTACTCCGGTAGTGGTCTCAACAGGTGTTGGTTTTTCAATTTTGGATGGCTGTTGT
>JASFHM010000232.1:0-3144 GCA_050123215.1 Phycisphaerales bacterium
GCGTTGCTGCCGGATTTGCTCGGCTGTTGAATCGTCAACATATGCACTACCTTTTTTAATCAATTGCACAGCGTATTCATACATCTGTTTGAAATAGTCACTGGCATAATAGAGTCTGTCAGCCCAATCCCAGCCGAGCCACTTGACGTCTTCGATAATCGAGTCGATATACTCCTGCTCTTCCTTGACGGGGTTTGTATCGTCAAAGCGCAGGTTGCAAGTTCCGCCGAACTCCGCGGCGATACCGAAATTGAGACAGATACTCTTGGCATGGCCGATATGCAGATAACCATTCGGCTCGGGCGGAAAACGCGTCGCCACTCGGCCGTCCCATTTGTCCGTCTCCAAATCGTCGGCAACTATCTGCCGAACAAAATCCAATCGCTCCGTAGTTCCCTCATTAGCCATCATTAACTACCCTCGAAAATACGCTTTGGTGTTTGGGTGTACTTTTTCATCGTTTAGTATTTGAGCTTTATCGAACCATACAAGCTCGCTGTGCTGATTATCGGCAGAAACATCAAGTGGGCCACTCAGTTTCACTCGATGAGCCAAGACAACATAATGGGTTCCGAAATCCTGGGTTAAAGCAAAATTCGTCGAATATATATGCTCGAATACACCGACAAGCTCAGCCTGGCCATAATCCAAATCCAAGCCCAATTCATCTTTTATAACTCGCTCGAATGCTTGGCTGATTCTCTCGTTTTTGAGAATTCGCCCGCCGGGGACAAACCAACAGCCTTTAGCAGGTTCGTTGGTTCGCATCCCGAGTAAAATTCGGCCTTGGTTGTCTTCTATTATCAAGTCGATTGAGACCAAGGGTGCAAGCCTGACAACCAGAGCTAATTCATCGCATTTTAGCATCTTTGGAACCTCGTTTTTACTCATAGTGCGTTAATTTAGCAAAACATCTCGCGGTCGTACACCATAAATCCGCCGAGCTTGACAACAAATGCTATTTGCCTTATCCTGCTTTTTTCCATGAACTTACGCGATGAACTCAGGATTTAGAATGGCCGACAAAATTGTCACACGCTTTGCCCCCTCGCCGACCGGCTACCTGCATATAGGCGGTGCCCGTACGGCGTTATTTTGCTATCTGCTGGCCCGGCATCATAAGGGCATGATGATTCTTCGTATCGAGGATACCGACCAGAAACGCAATACACCAGCCGCTACCAAGCAGGTTATCGAGGATTTGCGATGGCTGGGCATTGAATGGGACGAAGGACCGGAGGTCGGCGGGCCACACGGACCTTACTTTCAATCCGAACGGCTCGATATATACAAACAATATATACAGAAGCTTCTCGACGCAGGGCTGGCTTATTACTGTTTCGATACGCCCGAAGAACTCGAAGCAATGCGAAAACAGGCTCAGGACAAAAAGCAGGGCTTTGCATATCCGAGACCTGAAAAATTTCCTGACGAATCCGATGTTGAAAAGGCCCGTGCCGAAGGCAGAGATGTAGCAGTCCGTTTCTGTATGCCTGATGAGGAAATTATCGTCGAGGATGTCGTCCGGGGGCAGGTTAAATTCGGTGCTGGCGAGTTCGGTGATTTTATCATCTGCAAATCCGATGGCTTTCCCACATATCATTTTGCCTGTGTCGTAGATGATGAGCTTATGGAAATAACCCACGTCATCCGTGGCCAGGAACACCTTATGAACACCCCCTGCCACGTCGCTTTACAAAAAGCACTCGGCTTTAAAACACCGACCTACGCACATATGTCAGTGACAATTAGTGAAGGCGGCGGTAAATTATCGAAACGTGAACGCGGCAAAACACTGACAAAAGCTATAAAAGAAAAACCGGATGCCAACATCGAGCAAATCGCCTCGACGGGCGGTCTCTCTGTTAACGAACTTAATGATTTCCTAAAAGGCAAAGCTCAAATCGAGCAGGAAAAGATAACCGTTATGGCCAATTATCTCTGCGTACACCTGCCTGAAATCAACGTCGTCGATTTCTTCAAAAGCGGCTATCTGCCGGAAGCTCTGGTAAATTTTGTCGCTTTGTTAGGCTGGAATCCGGGTGATAAACGTGAAATTATGTCACTCGATGAATTAATACAATCGTTCGACCTGTCACGGCTGAGCAAAACCAATAGTTTCTTCGACAGGAACAAGCTCGCAGCTTTTAATACAGAACACATGAAACTTCTGAAAGAGGACAAACTGCTCGAACACTTCAAAAAATATCTCGCTGTGGTTGACTCGCCTTTGGCTAAATCGGATGACAATAGACTAAGGCGAATTCTCAAAGCCAGCGAAGGCTCAAAAACATTAGAGGCGGTCGAGCAAAAAAGCAGATTCCTTTCTCTAACCAACGATGAAATAGAATACGACGAAAAGGTGGTAAAAAAAGTGCTGCTGAAAAGCAACGGCCTGGCCATGCTGAAAATCGTGAGAGACAGACTCGAAACACTCGATGAGCTGACAGAAGAAAAAATAGAAGATATGCTTCGCGGCCTGGCGGAGGAAAAACAGGTCGGCTTAGGCAAAGTCGCTCAGCCGCTGCGTGTCGCCATCTGTGGTACGAATGTGAGCTTGCCTATCTTCGATTCGATTCAAATGCTTGGTAAAGATAATACATTAAAAAGAGTCGATTCGACTCTCGGAAAATTTCAGGCCGTATCAGAGGAGTAAAAAATAACAATGTCACTATTAGTAACAGGTTCGATAGGAATTGATACTGTTAATACTCCGTTCGGCAGTCGCAAGGATTGCTTAGGCGGCTCGGTTATCTATTTCGGAATGGCTGCGAGTTTCTTCGCGCCTGTTAGATTGGTCGGTGTAGTCGGCGATGATTGCCCATTCGATTTAGCTGAGGTCTTTGCTGGAAAAGACGTAGATTTAGCCGGGCTGGAAACAAGGAAGGGTTCCAGGACATTCCGCTGGGCCGGAACATATCACGGGTCAATGAACGAGCGAACTACGGATAATGTCGAACTTAACGTACTGGCCGAAGCACCGCCAAAGGTGCCGGATGTTTATCGTGACAGCAAATTCGTTTTTCTGGCCAATACGGCACCGGCTTTACAGCTCGAGTTGCTGGAACAGGTCAGCAATCCCGAATTCGTAGCGGCCGATACGATGAATATGTGGATAACCGACCATACACAGGACCTTAATAA
>JASFHM010000233.1:0-3142 GCA_050123215.1 Phycisphaerales bacterium
CTATCAGGGCCTTTTCGGCAGGGGCAGAAAATTTCGCAGCAAGTGCATCTATCATAAGCTGCTGCCTGAACTGCTCAGCGAGCTTGACCCAGACCGTCCTTATATTCCTACTACACCGGTTTCTTCATCTGAGGACCCGAATGACCCGAATTCGGGCACTATACATAACTGGGACGTCTGGTCACGCCATAAACCGGTTTGGCAATATGCGAATTCGGCCGGGCCTATCCCAAGATTCGTTACTGAGTTCGGATTCCAGGCTCCACCGGTTATAGAAACAATCAACAGTTTTTGCCCGCCGGCTCATCGTCGAGTTGCAAGTCGACTTCTGGAGAAACATAATTATCAGATAGGCGGCAATGGCCGTGTCTACCTTTATCTTGGTGATTTATTCGGTGCCGCCGGATGTCTCGACCACTTTATTTATCTGACGCAGCTTACACAAGCCAGAGCAATAAGAACATATGTAGAATTCTTGAGAGCTCACCGCTCAATTAACAATGGAGCTCTGTTCTGGCAGTTTAATGACTGCTGCCCTGCTATAAGCTGGTCGGCAATCGACTATCTGAAAAGACCGAAAGCTTTGTACTATTATGCAAAGCGCTTCTTTGCAAACTTGTTGATAACCGTGGTGCCTGAGATTGATGGTGCAAAGGTCGGCTGTGCCCCCCAGTTGAAATCCCTCAATGCTGTTATCGTCAATGATACAGCTGAGTCTCTCACTGTACAAATGTCTTGTAGATTGATTGATTTGGCCGGCAAATTGCTCGACCAGGTGCAATTACCTGTATCGGTTGTACCATTCTCGGCGTCGCATCCTGTGAAAGTTCCCCAAAGTATTACCTCCTACCCACATCCGGAGAAATCGGTATTACATTTGCTTATCGAGAAGGACGGCACGGTACTGGCTGAGAATCTGTTTTCCCTCCTGCCCGATAAGTATATTGATTGGCCCGTTGCCGATATTACCACTGAGTTTTCAAAGCTCAGTCCAACCGAGGCTCGGCTGAAGCTAACTTCAGCTAATCTTGCAAAAGACGTAAGAATTGAAATCGAGGGCTGCGCGAAACTGAGTGATAACTTTGTGGATTTGATTCCCGGTTCTCAGCGTGAGTTGACGGTCACACTTGATAATGCCCTAGACCAGCTTACTCCTGAAATTAGACTGACATCCGTGGGGTCTGCACTCGGAGTGTAAGCTATATCATTCGTAAAAGATGATTACCATCCCAATTAAAATCCCGGTCCTATTGGAAGGTATCCTCCTTCTGGTCCTATTGGAACGTATCCTCCTTCTGGTTGGGTAAAACCGGACTCACGTCCTTTGATTTGTCCACCCCACGCCCGAAGCGGTTCTTTAGGTTGTTTTATCGAGTTTCTTATTTCGTTGTACATGTTTTGTGTATCTGATGCCCAATACCGTTGTTCGATGGGGATGCTTTCCATATTCATACCATCATAGCTGTAGTACATATTGAAATATTGTCGCGGCCGCAATGTCTTGCTCCCGACCCAGTCGTCGACGGACATCGCGTCGATTAACATAGCGCCGGTGGTGTAATCCACTTGCTCAGGTATAATAACATTGTTTTTTTGTTCCTCCTCGGTGGGTTTTTGGTCGACGACTTTGCCTATTACCTCACCTTGTTCCACCGCAAATTCATTGCTGTACCAATACCCCATTGCGTATTTTGCAACTTCAACTTTGACGATATTGGCCGCTTTTTGGATGCCTGTTGGGAAAAAATAGAGACGCGATGGTATCTCAAGCGGCTTGGTCTCGGAGAAGCTGCTCCATAGAATAACCTTATCCTTGAAGTTTTCGTTGCCCTGTGTAAATCTGTTGGATCCTGCCAGCGGGTTGAAAAAGCCAATCCGGATTCTATAACGATAAGTCTTGCCGGACGCTGCTGTGTCATCGTGGGCCCAGAAGAGCAGGTCTTGCTCCATGTTCTTGAAGTCTGTTTTGTCGTCTATTCTCAGTTCTTCAAATTCTTCGTATACGTCATTGATTGTCTCTTTCTCTTTGTGTTCTTTGGTTCTTGTCTGCTCTCTTTCCTCCCTTTCTCTGCGTCTGTCCCTATCCGAACGGTCACGACTTCGTGAAGACCTTGAGCTTGACCCGCCTCCCCCGCCGCCGAGTGATGGATTGAATCCACCCATGCCTCCTGGGTCGCTCTCAATTGAGCGCCTTCGGTCGCTCCGACTTGAGCGAGCCCTTTCCAGTTCGCTTTCTCTTTGTGCCTTTTCCTCGGCTAACTTTTGGCGCCTTTCCGCAACTTTTTGTTCGGCCAGCCGCTTAAGAAATTGTCTGTGGAGTGTAGGGGGAAACCAATCTTCCTCGGCTGAGCCTATTTGGTATCCTTCAGGTTGCAGTAGGTTTGTTGCCACCTCAATTTTGTCAAACTGAAGCTGACGAACCTTCATTCCTCCACGGGGCAACTCCTCGACATCCTCTATAATCTTCAGCAGTTCACGCATGTGGTCAATTTTCGCTCTCGGCACACGCTGCCAGCTGCTCCATTGGCCGTCATCTTGAATTTCCTGGCGTTGCAATTCTACTGCTGCAAAAACCGGCACCGCCAGGCAGGGGTCTCGCCATTGTGGATTTATCGCGTCACCGGTGTAAGTCTCATAGAAGCTCTTGTAAACTTCTGCGACATCAAGCTTTGCTTCCACTGTCACCAAGTCGAGGTCGTTAGGCTCGGTCTCACTGCTGGCATAGGTGTTGTCAGGACCGATTTCTTCCTTTGGAATATAAGCGACCGCTCGAATGTGCTCGGCCTGGGCGTTTTTGACTTGTGCTATAACAGGTACACCATACTCCCCGATTTCCTCGCTGTCTCCGATGTTGTCAGGCGCGGGAAACGCCAGATTCGCTGGTGCACTGAAAGCCGAATTGAATTTTGCGACAAATTTGTCAAGCTGCTTTTCAGGCGGCATTTTTTTCTCAGGAGCCACATTAAGACTCATCTCCAGCTCTTCCGCTTGTTTTTGAATGTAGCTGTCGATTTCCCCGGGACCAAGCTTTTTTCCTTCGTACTCGGCATAATTGGAGCTGATGAGCACTTTTGTGACCAAGAGTACCAGGCAGATTAGTCCTACTATAGCTAAAACTATCTTCTCAATATTATTTAATAAC
>JASFHM010000234.1:0-3140 GCA_050123215.1 Phycisphaerales bacterium
ACCACACCATTGGTTCTTATCGACTCTGCCAAATCCTCCAACTCCTCCTCTATCCAGGCTGTCCTCGGCTGATAGGGGTTCGGCAAGACCGAATCTACCTTAATTTCCCTAAGAGCACTACGTAACTCCTTATTTTCCGGATAGTTAGCGATTTGAGACGACATCGCGGCATCGAGCTCAACGGCACTTGCTGTTTCAGTTATCGGACCTAAAAGAGATTGCAGCCCCCTGCCCAAATGTTTGGGTTTTTCGCGCTTTTTCTGGCTCATGTCAGGCCTCCTTGTAGCTGTGCCATATGCATTCCTTGTCGCTATGGACGGCAGGGTAAAGACACCCTTACCGCAATAATCGGATTTTTTACTCGAATTCCTGCACCATTGCCAGAAGAAAAACCCCGATTTGAGCAAAATTGTTCCACGTGAAACACCCGCTACCCCGCTATGGCACAACCAAATTGCCAAGCCTCTATAAGACTCGAAAGACTCTAGGTTATCCCCGAAACTTGGCATTTTCACAGCCCAAACACCCTACCGAACAGTACTCCGAATAAAAGAGGCCAAGACAGCAAAAGCTGATTCTGCAATCTCTCGACCCATGGTTAAACACATTATTCGGCACTAAATACGCCATTCAACAACCCACGAATGTTCCACGTGGAACATTCGTCTGCGAATTTTTTTGACTCGGAAGGGGAGTTGCTTTGCGAAATTCGGTTCACACAACTCCGGAGTACCCTATCAAGTCATTGGCCTAAATCTTGAATGAACAACAACCTAACCTAAGCCAACCATAATCACCGCCGCATAGCTCCAGCCATCGCAGGTCGAATCCCAAAATCCCAGCTAAACCAAATCTCACAACTGCCGGCCCCTCAGCACAAACACAGCCCTCGCTATACACAATCCGACCACCACCAAAACCTACGCGCCAATTCCAACGCCATCCTCAGCAATAACCAATCCCTTCAGCAAACCATCCCGCTCAGGTAAAGCCCAACAATAAGCATGACTGAGTCTAAACTACAACCTGCTCTCAATTAGCGGACAATCCCATTTTATATGTTTGTTGTATTTGCACCTAAATATTCTCGCTGTCTCATGTTGCGACACCACGGAAAACCGCTCTCTGCAAACAGAAGGGCGGCAACAATCGCCCTCAAATAAAATGGTTGCAAAAAAGATGAAAGGGCGGTTAATAATACTGGAATCAAAAATAGAGTTTGACCACCGGGTCAAATGTGGTTATATATATTGGGCTAAAAAGGGTGCCCAAAATGACCAAGCAAACCCAATTGCCGAAAATCATCGGCCAAGCCATTACCTTCGATGACGTCCTGCTCATTCCCGCCAGAAGCGATTTCGTACCCAGCCAAGCTAACATAGTAACCCAGCTCACAAATAACATCGCGATAAACATTCCAATCATCTCAGCTGCCATGGATACAGTCACTGAAGCAGCTCTGGCGATCGCCTTGGCACAAGAGGGCGGCATCGGAATAATTCACAAGAATCTGCCCATCGAAGCCCAGCAGCGAGAGGTCGCAAAAGTCAAAAGGTCCGAAAATGGCGTCATTCTTGACCCCGTAACGCTATCTCCGGCCGAACCGGTCAGCAGGGCACGCGATTTGATGACCGAGCAGAACGTCTCAGGAATACCTATCGTCGACGGCAAAAAGCTGGTCGGCATCCTGACCAGCAGGGACCTCAAATTCCTCAAAGACTACGATGTCCGGATTAGCAAAGTTATGACCAAAAACAACCTCGTAACCGGCCCGGCCGATACCACTCTCGAGCAGGCAAAAGAAATCCTCCAAAAGCACAAGGTCGAAAAACTGCTTTTAGTCCACAAAGACGGCGAATTGGCTGGCCTAATCACGATGCGCGACATCGACCGAGTCCAGCAGTACCCGGTTGCCGCAAGAGACCAGCGCGGCCGATTAAGAGTCGGAGCCGCCGTCGGCGTCAACGACTCCGAAAGAATCGAAGCCCTCATCGCAGCCGAGGTTGACGTTCTGGTCGTCGATACCGCGCACGGCCACTCGAACAATGTCCTCGAGACGGTCAAGGCCATCAAAGCCAAGCACAAAATAGATGTCATCGCCGGCAATATCGCCACCGCACAAGCCACCGAAGATTTAATAAACGCCGGTGCCAATGCTGTTAAGGTCGGTATCGGCCCCGGAGCTATCTGCACAACGCGAGTTATTTCGGGCGTCGGCGTACCGCAGGTCACGGCGATTATGGATTGTGTAGCAGCCGCCGAAAAACACGGAATACCCGTCATAGCCGACGGCGGCATCCGCCATTCCGGCGATATCACCAAGGCAATCGCAGCAGGGGCCTCGAGCGTTATGGTCGGCTCGCTATTTGCAGGACTGGCCGAAAGCCCCGGCCAGAGAGTTATATACAAAGGCAGACAGTTCAAGGAATACCGCGGAATGGGTTCGCTCGGTGCGATGGTCAAAGGCTCAGCCGACCGTTACGGCCAGCAAAGCTCCACCCAAAGAGATAAGCTCGTGCCCGAAGGTGTGGAAGGACGGGTACCTTACAGGGGCCACCTGGGCGATTTCGTCTATCAGCTGGTAGGGGGGCTGCGGGCCGGCATGGGCTATTGCGGCACCAAAAACATCACTGAGCTTCGTAAAGACGCACGGTTCGTCGCGATAACCCACGCCTCGGTCAGTGAATCGCACCCGCACGATATACAGATTATCAAGGAATCTCCGAACTATTCGGCAACATTGCCTTTCGAAAGCTAAAAGAGACGCGACCTATGAGAAAATCCAACCACGAGACAGTAGCGATTATTGATTTCGGCAGTCAATATGTACAATTGATTGCCCGGCGCGTGCGCGAGCAGAACGTCTATTCAGCTATATGCAGTGCCGATACCAGTGCTGAAAAGCTAACTCAAATGAATCTCAAGGGAATAATTCTTTCCGGCGGACCGGCTTCGGTCAATAGTCCCGGCGCACCACGATGCGATGAAAAGATATTCGATTTAGGTGTACCCATACTCGGTATCTGCTATGGAATGCAGCTTGGCTGTCAAATCCTCGGGGCAAAAGTCATCGGCGCGGAAAAACGTGAATACGGCCGAACAACACTGAAAATCACCGACAGCAGTGACTTATTCTCAAG
>JASFHM010000235.1:0-3134 GCA_050123215.1 Phycisphaerales bacterium
CGAACTTTGCACCGTTTCGCCAGGCGGTTTCAATTACTTGGCCCAGTTGTCTATCGCCACGACCTATAGCTGATTCGAGTAGGCTTCGTTCGATGTTATGAAACTTGAATTGCAGTGACTTTGCTCCGAGCTTTCTTTTTTCGTCGAGGATAGTTCTTTTAGCTGTGGCAAAATAGTCTTTCGATTTTTGTCCGAGCCACGCGAGAGGCGTGTGTGGTTTGGGTACTAACCAGCTTACGGTTATGTTAATCTGGGCGGTTTTGCCGTCGAATTGCCTTCGCAGCCTGGCTAGCTTAGCTGATATATTTACGATGTTCTTTATGTCATCTTCGGTCTCGCCGGGTAGGCCGACCATAAAATACAGTTTCAGTTTTCGCCAGCCGGCTTTATAGGCTGCCTCAACCGCAGCAAAGAGGTCATCATCTTTGAGTGGCTTGTTGATGATTTGTCTCAAGCTTTCACTGGCTGCTTCAACCGCGATGGTCAAACCACTTTTTCTTACCGAGTTGACGAATTCCGGTAGTAGCTTCAGATGCTTATCGACACGCAAACTCGGAACGGAAAGGCCGATATATTTGTCCTTAAAGAAATTGTGCAGCTTTGTTACCAATTCTTCAAGCTGTGGATAATCAGCCGTAGAAAGGCTCAAGAGACTTACCGTATCGAAACCGGTCGTTTTTTGAGCAGCTTTGGCGATTTCAAAGATTCTGTCGACGCTTCGATAGCGAATTGGTCTTCGGCAGAAACTTGCCTGGCAAAATCGACATCGACCCGGACAACCGCGCATCACTTCAACACTGACACGCTCGTGGACGGCTTGTGTGAAAGGCACGATAGGTGAGCTGGGTACGGGAGCATTATCGAAATCTTCCACAACGGCGTTTGAGAGCAGTTGCATTTTTTCAGCTCTATATAATGAGGGTACATAGGCCCAATCGAACTGGTTGGCGGCATCTAAAAGAATATCGGTTTTTGATTTTTTCTGTTTTTTACATCTGCGGATAACTTCGGCCAATTGGACAACAGCAACTTCGGCTTCGCCTAAAATGAACAAGTCAACGAAATCAGCTATGGGTTCACAGCAGTTTGCCATTTGCCCGCCAGCAATGATTAACGGGTCATCTTCACCTCTGTCTTTGCTGTGAATATTAAGCCCCGCTAAATCCAGCATATTAAGCATATTCGTATAGCAAAGTTCGTTGGTTAGGCTAAATCCTATTATATCGAGTGATTTTATAGTCGCTTTTGATTCGAGACTGAAAAGCGGTATGTTTTTTTCTCTCATGAGCTGTTCAGCGTCTATCCAGGGGCAGAAAACACGCTCGGCTGCAATGCCTTCGACGTTGTTGAGGATATCGTATATTATTGCCAGGCCGGTATGGCTCATGCCGATTTCATAGATATCCGGAAAGCACAGAGCTACCGTCAGGTCACACTCAGCCAGGTCCTTTTTTGTCTGGTTTACTTCGCCGCCGATGTATCGGCTGGGTCTGCGCACAAAGGGTAGCAGGTCGCGCTCAATCTGCTTGGCGATAATTTGCGGTTGCTTTTTGGTCATGCGGCTATTATACAGATAAAGCCCTGATATTAAAGCTAACTAAGGCCATGGTGTCAGATTTATATTGGGAGTTGGTCCGATGCGAAAGAAACGGGTAATCAGGATTGTTATCTTCGTGATTTTGATTCTGGTCATTTTTTATTTTGTTCCTAGAGGTCCTGTCGAGGCCGATAGCGGGTACCGGGAAGTGATGGGGACGTTTGCCCGCGTGCTTGTTGTCGCGCCAAATAAAAAAACTGCCCAAAAGTGTATTGATTCAGCCTTTGAGCAGTTGCAAAAAGTCAATTTGCTGATGAGCGCTTATAATCCGGAATCGGAACTTAGCAAAGTGAACAAGCTTGCGTCAGAGCAGCCGGTAAAAGTCAGTCAGAGTACTTTCGATGTGCTAGAAAAGGCAGTACATTTCAGCGAACTGACCAATGGGGCATTTGATGTTACGGTAGGGGCTTTGATTGATTTATGGCGGGAATCGGCCGATGTTAATCATGTTCCTTCTTCGGAGCAGATTATGGCAGCCCGTTCGAGGGTCGGCTATCAGAATCTTTTGCTCGATGCAAATAGTATGACGGTGCATTTTACGATTGATGGAATGAAGCTCGACCTGGGCGGTATAGCAAAAGGCTATGCAATCGATAAAGCTGTTGAAGTGATGAAAACAGCAGGGGCCCGTGGTGGCATGGTCGATGTCGGCGGTGACATTCGATGCTTTGGAATAGCTATAGGCCGAAAGAAGCACTGGCTAATCGGTTTGCAGGACCCGAATGTTGCGGATGAGCGGACCATTCTTACCTTGGAGCTTTCAGATAGTGCCGTTACCACCAGTGGGGACTACCGAAGATTTGTTGTTATCGACGGCCGACAACATAGCCATATTTTCGATACTAATACCGGCCAGAGCAGCAGGGAGCTTTCCAGCGTGACAGTTATAGCCGACGAAGCCCTCAATGCCGATGCACTGGCTACGGCAGTGAGCGTTCTCGGGCAAAAAAAGGGTCTGGAACTTATAGACTCACTGGCTGACACCGAAGCCGTCCTGATAACACCCGGCCCTGAATACCAGATGATGATGACTGAGGGTGCACAAAGATATATCTACGGGCCTTAAGTCTTGGCTGTAGCAGTTTTTGCTTTGGGCGGTCGCGGCGGCGGGGCGGTTTTGCCGCGGTGGACAATTACTCCGGTGGGACATTTGTTATATGCGGTTTCGGTTTTCTCGTCAGGCTGATATTTTTCATAATCAACCGAAGCGAGATTGTCACTGACTGAGAAAACATCGCTTTGTTTTGCGCATATCCCGCAGGCAATACAACCGACTTGGCACATCGAGCGGACGGTCTTTCCGTTTTCTTTGCTGCTGCATGCGACTGTGAGCATGTTTTCGTGTGTAAAAGGAACCATTGTAATCAGATTACGTGGACAGGCTTTTACGCAGGCGCCGCAGCCGGTGCAATTATCATAATTAACTACTGCCAGACCGTCGATGATATGCAATGCATCAAACTTGCAGGCCTCTGCGCAGTCACCGTAACCTAAGCAACCGAAATTACATGCCTGCGCATTGGCGAAAGCGTTTGCA
>JASFHM010000236.1:0-3127 GCA_050123215.1 Phycisphaerales bacterium
AGAATCGCATCGGTATAATACTGCTCAGCACTTTTAATATCGGAATAATCTTTCACGCGTATAGCCTTTATCGTTAGGACGTTAAGGTCGGAAAATGACTCGCAAAACTCCGGGGTCTCATCGCCGTGAAACTGCAGCCAGTTCATATAGCATTCATCCATCGCTCCGCGTATATGGTCGAACTCGGCGTTGACAAAGAGCCCGACGATACGCATAAAGGCGGGTAGTTTGTTTATTATTTTGGCTGCCTCGGCTGGCTTTATGTAACGGGGACTTTCCGGATAAAAATTAAAACCCAACAAATCCGCACCAAGACTGATGGCGAACTCGGCGTCTTCGAGGTTAGTTATCCCGCAGATTTTTACTTTAGGTATTAACATTTTTTAACTGTTCGAGACCTCAATCATCTTTTCAAGACACCCGAGAGCCTTACCGCTGGTGATTGACTCATCAGCCATTTTCATTGCCGGTTCAAACTCGTCAGCCAGACCGGCAACAATTATCCCAGCAGCAGCGTTGAGGACAACAATATCCTTTCGCGGCCCGCTGTCTTTGCTTTCGAGAATATCTCTAATCACAGATGCGTTATAAGCAGCATCACCAGTTTTCAATTCGTCGATATTCGTGGCGGATATACCAAGCCCAGCCGGGTCAAGCTCGTCGGAGGTAATCTTGCCATCCATCAGTTTATATATCTTTGTTTTTCCAAGTGTGTTGATTTCATCCATACCCTGACCGTGAACAACCATTGCTCGTTTTGCTCCGAGCAGTTTAAGCGTCTGGACAAGTCTTTCCATAAGGTCTTCACTGGCAACGCCCATGACTTGCCTGGTTACCTTGGCTGGATTAGCCAGCGGTCCGAGAATATTAAAGGCGGTCCTGAAATCGAGGCTCTTTCGAATCGGCTGGACGAATTTCATTGCAGGATGAAACATTGGCGCAAACATAAAGCCAATATGTGCTTTTTTAATGCACTCGGCTACGATATCGGGTCCGGGGTCGATTTTGACACCGAGTTCGGCCAGGACATCAGCAGAACCGCATTGGCTTGTTATAGCACGATTGCCGTGCTTGGCGACGTATGCGCCAGCGCCTGCTGCGGCAATTGCTGCTGCGGTTGAAACATTAAATGTTTTTATCATTGCTCCGCCGGTGCCGCAGGTATCAATCATATTGTCGATGCCGGTTTTTACCGGTACAGCATGGTCGCGCAGCGAGCTTGCCAGACCGGCGAATTCGTCGGGTGTGGCCCGCTTCATTCGCATCATTGCCAAAAATGCCGCAATCTGTACTTCCGGGACTTCACCTTCAAATATGGTATCCAGGAGTGATTTTGCATCATCGAATGCAAGGTCTTTGCCTTCTAAAAGTATGTCCAGATATTTCGTGATTTTCGCCATTTCTCTACTCCCTCAGGATTTTTTAGTTGTTGCGATTTCCAGTACGTTCTCGATTATTTTTCCACCGGCAGGTGTTAATATACTTTCGGGGTGGAACTGTACTCCGAAAACAGGCAGGTTCTTGTGTTGGATGCCCATTACTATACCTTCAAATTCGGCGGTTTTTTCCAGACAGTCGGGTAACTGCGCCGGCTTTGCGCATAGGCTGTGATATCGGCCGGCCTGCAGGGGATTTTCTACTCCGGCGAAGATGCCTTTGCCATTGTGGGTAACTCGTGAACCTTTGCCGTGCATCGGTACAGGAGCATGGCCGATTTGACCGCCGAAGTATTGAACGATAACCTGATGGCCGAGACATACGCCGAGTATAGGAAGTTTATCTTTGAAGTAACCGACAGCTTCTAGACTCACGCCCGCCGTATTGGGAGTGCCGGGACCGGGAGATATGACCATCAAGTCCGGCTTGAATTCTTCAGCGATTTGCTTGAGCTGCTCAAGTTTTGTGTCTGAGCGGTAAACCCTGGCATCGCAATTGCGCTTGCAGAAGTCATCCACGAGGTTGTACGTGAAAGAATCAAAATTATCTATGAATAGCACTTTTATTTTTTCAGCCATTATTTTCCCCCCTCACTTGGGCCAGCGCCCTCATACACGAGCGGGCTTTGTGTTCTGTTTCTTCGAATTCGGTCTTCGGCACACTGTCGTGGACTATGCCGGCCCCGACTCGAATATAGGCCGTATGGTCTTTAACCTGCAGCGACCTTATTGTGATACAACTGTCGAACTGGCCGTCAACGGTGAGATACATAACAGCTCCGCCGTAATAGCCTCGCTTAGTTTTTTCGAGCTGGCGAATTATTTTCATTGCTTCAATCTTTGGAGCTCCGGTTAATGTCCCCATATTCATAGTTGCTAAATATGCGCTTAGTGCATCGAGGTCTTTTCGGAGTGTTCCTTTGACATTGCTAACCAGATGCTGAACCGATTCGTATTTTTCAGCGATGAGAAGCTCGGTGACGATTCTACTGCCCGGCTCGGCCACTCGCGCTATATCGTTGCGGGCCAAATCAACCAACATTATGTGCTCGGCCAACTCTTTCGGGTCGAGTTTCAATTCGGCTTCGTATCTAAAGTCAGTGTCGGCGTCAATATCGCCGCCGATTCGGCCTCTGGGCTTGGTACCGGCGATGGGCCTTATCTCAACGCTGCGATTTTCGGTTCCGCTTACACGCAAGTTCAACTCAGGGCTTGAACCCATGAGTACCGTGTTGGGAGTGTTTATATAGAACATATAAGGTGATGGATTCAGCTCTCGCAGGCGTTTGTAAACATCGAGTGGCTCGTCGGGGCAGGGTGTCATTTTTGTTCTGGACAGTACAACCTGGAAGATGTCACCGTCAACAATATGCTGCTTGGCCGTACGAACCATTTGTTCGTATTCATCCTGAT
Source organism: Phycisphaerales bacterium (assembly GCA_050123215.1). Taxonomy (GTDB): domain Bacteria; phylum Planctomycetota; class Phycisphaerae; order Sedimentisphaerales; family Anaerobacaceae; genus CAYMOE01. Next base: position 2,850 of record JASFHM010000236.1, read on the forward strand.
TAGTATCGGTTCCTTCTTCCGCCAAAGGCCCATCGTGTTTGTTGCCTGTCGGTGTGTCGAAGCGAGCGATATTTTCGTAATAGTCGAAACAGTCCTGTGCTTCTTTGACAGCGGTTTGTCGGTCGTCATCGGTTATCATTACGTTAACGACTACAAAGCCTTTACCATGCTCATGGTCCATCAGGAAAATATTGTCGGCGAAATACAGTTCGTAATCAGGATTGCCAAGTAGGTCATTTTCGCTGGCGGGCAGTTTTTCGAACTGGTCTATGAAATCA
>JASFHM010000237.1:0-3125 GCA_050123215.1 Phycisphaerales bacterium
GATTCTCGGCGTCAGCACAGCGCTGGTCACTGCCAGCAGCAGCCCGAAAATGAACGCAGCTATAATTAACAGCCAGCTCTGTTGGATAAAATATATTACCTTACGCACCTGGTTTACCTCCTGCAGGTGTTAGCTTGCAAAGACGGTCGATTAAAGGTGTCACAGAATTCATTAGAAGCACTGAATACATCACGCCACCCGGATATTCTCCGACCAACCTGATTAACATTGTGAGAGCCCCAACGCCGATACCGAATATCCACATACCCCTGATACTTAAAGGCGCGGTTACCGGGTCGGTCGCTATGAAAAATGCGCAAAGCACTATCCCGCCGCTTGCGATGTGCATGAACGGGTTCATATAAGCCTCGGGATTTATGAGGTACGCGATTAGCGCGCAGACAAACGTACTAAGTAAAACCGCCACCGGCATATGAGGATTAATCGTTTTCCTGATGAGCATATACAGACCACCGACGGCAATCATTACCGCACTGGTCTCACCGAGACAGCCTCCGACTTCACCTGTAAGGGCGGTGTTGAACAGGGAGTTTAATTCTTTAGCGCCGGATTTGCTTTTGATTGCTTCTTTACTCTTCGCTAACGGCGTTGCCATTGTCCGGGCATCAGGTTTTACCAGAACGGCATTGGGTACTAATTGAGCGTTGTAAGCTTCGTCGGAGCCGACTATCGGCATATCCGGATTAATCGTCGCCGGGACAGTCCATGTTGTCATCAGCATTCCAAACGATGCGGTAAGGAACGCTCTACCAGCCATGGCCGGATTGAAAATGTTGGAGCCAAGTCCGCCGAATACCATCTTGCCTATAGCTATTGCAAAAACACTTCCTAAAATCGCCGCCCATAACGGAAGTGCCGGTGGAACCGAAAATGCCAATATTATCCCCGTAACAACCGCGCTTAGGTCACTCAGGGACTCGGCAGGTCTGGGTCTTCGACGCAGTAGATTGCAGAGATACTCGGTGACAACACATGAGACTACGCATGTTAATGTAAGAGTTATCGCGTAAAGTCGGAAATAATAAACCGCTGCGGCAAACGGGAACATCAATCCAATAATAACATCACCCATCACCCGTCGGGTCGACAGCGGGCCGCTTATATGCGGCGAAGGCGAAACTATAATCTTACTTAACATCTAATCAGTTACCAATCAATTGACTAAGGCATTTTTTTCTTTTGTCTGGCAAGGTAAATTTTTCCTGTTTTTATATATCCGGTCAGCTCGATATTGGCCGGGCATACGAAGCTGCAGCATCCGCACTCGATGCACGCGCTCATGTAATAATCCTGTGCCAAGTCCAGCATATTATTCTTAACAGCGTGAGCGATTTTTGTCGGATTCAAATGTTCAGGACAAACCTCGAGGCATCGGCCGCATCTGATGCAAGGTGTGACTTGCCTCTTGTATTTAGCTCGACCGATTTGCTCTTTGGTGAGAATGGTAATTGAGCCGGTTGTTTTCGTAATCGGCGTAGACAAGTCCGCAATAGCAAGGCCCATCATCGGCCCGCCCAAAATCACCTTAACGCTTTTCTGGGTAACACCGCCGCAGAACTCAATCAGTTCGCTGACGGGGGTTCCTATAGCGACGTATATATTGCCAGGCTTTGCGATAGCACGGCCGGTTACAGTGACAATGCGGTGGGTCAATGGCTGATTGAAAGCAACGGCTTCGGCGATTGCGGCTGCGGTTGCGACGTTCAGAACGAGAATACCGATAGCAGGGGGAATACCGCCGGTCGGGACATATTTGTTCAAAACCGATTTTATGAGTTGTCTTTCACCGCCCTGAGGATATTTGGTTTTAAGGCTGGTAATCTCGATGCCATCAGAATTAGCACTATTTTCCAAGGCTCTTCTGAAAGCGTCAGTTGCATGGGGCTTGTTATCTTCAATGGCTATTATAATCCGCGAACATCCCGAGGCCCGGCGTGCGAGCTTGGCACCGGCGATGATAGTATTTGTTCGCTCGAGCATGAGTCGGTAGTCACACGTGATGCAAGGCTCGCATTCACAGCCATTGATTATCAATGTTTTTTTCGGCAGCCTTGGGTTAGGTTCGATTTTGACTCGCGTTGGAAATCCTGCACCTCCCATACCGACAATACCGGCTTCGGCCACAGCGTTGCATATCTGCTCAGCTGAGAATGCGTTTTCGTCGAAGTTGCCGTCAAAATCCGCTCGCATTATTTTCGGAGGATTATCTTCAGCGTCAGCCTCGATTACAACTGCCATGCTTCTGCCCAACACAGCATGCGGCTGCAAACTTATTTCCTTGACCTTACCGTTAATGGGTGAATGCATCGTCGCGGATACAAAACCGGTTGCCTGAGCTATCATTTGCCCGGCCTGGACATGGTCGTTTTTGGCGACTATCGGCTTGGCGGCCGAACCGATGTGCTGACTGAGCATTACTGAGACCTGTCTGGCGGCGGGGCCTGTCTCAATTTGCCTGTTGCAGGCGAGCTTAGCGCCCTCGGTTGGATGGACACCGCCGGGAAAGGTCAGGTTCTGCCTAATTGTAACTTCCATTGTTTTTTCTTTACTATCGGACTCGTCTGCTCAGAGCCGCTGCAATCAGAGCATAAATCACAGTCAAACAGCCGGCTCCGACAAAACTCGCCAATATCCGCAGTCCTTTAACTGCAAGAACATCCGCCAAAAGTTGCTCCAGAGACGCCAGGGATACTATAAATATCACCAGAGGCAGCAAAAATGCTAATATGACCTTAAAAAACACGGACGGGCCGCGAAATCTGCCCATCCGGTCGTACGCATCCCTGCATTGGCTCTGCTGCGAACACTGCCTGCAAATATCCTTCTCAGACATTTTTTTCTGTTTCACTAAATAAAGCGAACTTATAATAAATATAAACGAACTTTTCAAATGGAAACTTTGCGAAAGGTCGGGATTATGAACCGGAAACTGGTATTTTCGATTTTAGTTGTCTCTATGCTTGTCATAGCTGGTTGCGCCACCAACCCTATCACAGGTGAGTCCCAGTTGATGCTGTTTTCCGAGGAACAGGACATTGAGCTCGGCAAAAACTATGCCCCGGAAGTCGAAAAAGAGATGGGCGGCCGTATCCAGAATCTGATGC
>JASFHM010000238.1:0-3120 GCA_050123215.1 Phycisphaerales bacterium
CCTCAGCGCAACGTATGCCAGCCAATCCATCAGTTTATTGCGTTTCTTCTTTTTCTTATGCTTACTCATAGCGGCCTGATTGTAGGGTAGTTGCCGTCACTGTCAAGTGTGCTGAACTATTGACTATTCGCGGATTATGAGCTATTGATTACCGAGGATTAAATATTAACGAATCCATCTGAGGTAAAAGATGAAACTTCTTAGCTACTCGAAAGACGGTATAACTTCGTGCGGCGTCTTTATAGGCAATGAGATAATCGATATTCCGTCTAATTTCAAAGGCCCCAATGCGCCGAAAACTCTCGTCGATGTCCTTCGGCAGGGCACAGGTGATCTCGACAAACTCACCGAGCTTTCGAAAACATCTGCGTCGCGTATATCAATCAATTCAGTAAAGTTGCTTGCTCCGGTACCAAAGCCGGACAAAGTAATAGCTCTTGCCGGCAACTATTCCGAGCACATCAAAGAGGCCGGCCTGTCGCTGGGCCTTTCCGATTCGCCTCGTCAAACTACGGTACCGCGACCTTTCTTGATGCCGCCGTCCGTTGTGATAGGTGATGGCGATATAATAGCCTGGCCAGCTTACAGCGAGCAAATCGATTACGAATTAGAACTTGCTGTCGTCATCGGCAAAACCGCAAAGTGTGTCACTATAAAAGACGCGCCAAACTATATCGCAGGTTACACGATAGCCAACGATGTCTCCGCTCGTTCGGTCACCTTCAAAACCAATCGTGCCGTTCGTCCCTGGGATGAATTCTACGACTGGCTAAACGGCAAATGGTCGGACGGTTTTTTGCCGATGGGCCCTTACCTCGTAACAGCCGATGAAATCGAGAACGTTCAGAACCTTGACATGCAATTGACAGTCAATGGCAAAGTGCGACAGAGGGCGAACACTTCACAGATGATTTACTCGGTTACCGATATCGTCTCATTCGTCAGCCATTTGGTGACGCTCGAACCCGGTGACGTTATCGCTACCGGAACGCCTTCCGGCGTTGCTATGGCAACCGGCCAATTCCTCGAAGCAGGTGACATCATCGAATGCACTATAGAAAAGCTCGGCAGCTTGAAAAATACGCTCGGCCCGAAACCGAAACAGTTCTATCAGCCGCTAACCGGATGACTTTATGAGCACCGCTCTGTTTTTAATCTCGGTTTTTGTAATATCGCTGTCCGGTGTCATGGCTCCGGGCCCTGTGACCGCCGCCGCTATAGCGCTCGGTTCGAGAAAACGTTTCGCAGGCGTGCTCATAGGCATAGGCCATGTCATCATCGAGCTGCCCGTTATGCTGATACTGCTGTTCGGAATAGGGAGCTTTCTCAAATTGAATTGGCTGCAGGTCATCGTTGGTTTTCTCGGAGGTCTGATTTTGATTTTCATGGGCGTTCAAATGTTCATTGGCATACGAAAGCTCGAGCTGCAAACCAAAACCAGGCTCGCCGCCGGTCCCGTAATGACCGGTGTGATTTTTTCTATCAGCAATCCATACTTCCTCTTCTGGTGGGCCGCCGTCGGTCTTAATCTCGTCACCCAGGCCAGGGACCTCGGACTCTGGGCTCTGGTGCTTTTTGCTCTGGTCCACTGGTTCTGCGATTGTGCCTGGCTGCAGATACTATCCTGGGCCAGCTTCAAGGGCACGAGCCTCTTCGGCCAAAAGGGACAGAAAATCCTGCTCGCAATATGTGCCGCAGCTCTGCTATTTTTCGGCGGGTTTTTCCTGTGGAATACGACCAGACTTTTGCTAAGTTTTTAAAACCTCATTTTTATGAAATCCGGTCTTTTCCAGATTAGTTCTCAACCAGCATCTTGCTTATCAATACTGATAACGCTGTTTTTTATCACCTGTACTTCAGTTCCCCAAAGCTGATGACCGAATATAAGCCTTTTTTGGCATCGCTGTCGGCAAATACCGGCTAACGAAATTTAGTCAGCCATGCCGATTCATTTAATGTCATGACACATCTCAGGCACCGGTAGGCTACGCGAAGAAAGACAGTTTTGGGCGGTTGTCGACGAACGTTGCGACTCAAACAAGACCCTTGAAAAACAATCTGTTTCATGGGAGTTTCACAGTGGACATAAAAACATTCCTTGTTATGACCCTGCTTCCGGTTCTGCCTGTGAATTCATCAGGCAAGGTTCAGTACAAGGATGGCCGAGCCGGAAGCGCTGGAAGGAACCAGCAATCTAACTTATTGGGGCAGAGTTGCCCGGCGCACATAAGGCCGCCGCCTCTAAGTTAAAGGGTCGAAGTTACAACTCGTTCGTTGGATGTTTTATTAAACCCCAGTTGCCCCTGAGCTGAGCAATTGGGGTTTTTATTCGCCGCAGCGAATTTATTTGACGAAAACACGCCTTTCCATTATCTATTTTCTTCAATGAATGATAATAACCCTAAAACAGCTTTTGCAGGTAAATTTCTCGCCATCGACGGCCCGGACGGCTGCGGAAAGTCCACTCAGGCAAAGTTGCTCGCCGAGTATCTGGCAAAACAGCATCTCACCGTCGAACTCCTGCGGGACCCCGGCAGCACCGTAATCGGTGAAAAGATTCGCCATGTGCTGCTCAGTCCCGAACACGATAAAATGGCAACCGAAACCGAAGTGCTTTTATACATGGCCGTGAGAGTCCAGCTCTGGCATGAAAAAATCGCACCGGCCCTGCAGCAAAACAAATGTGTCCTGCTCGACCGTTGGCTCTCGAGCACCTGTGCCTATCAGGGACATGCCGGCGATTTCGGAATCGACCGCATAATACAAATAGCTAAAGACACTCTGCCTAAACCTTGGCCGGATTTGACCATCGTACTCGATGTCGATTTGCAAACCGCCGCCAATAGACTAAGTCGCAGCCTCGACCGAATGGAACAAAAAGGTGACAGTTATCACAAAAAGGTCTGCGAAGGTTTTTTGAAACTCGCCGAGAATAGAGATAACTTTATTGTAATTGATGCTTCCGAATCTGTAGAACAAGTCCACCGAAACATAATCGAGAAACTCGTTAGTTGGTCTGCGGATTAGTTAATTTTTCTACCGAGGGATTTAAACCCTCGCAGCCAGTAACAATCTCGCTTACTGTTAGTGGCTACGACCTTGGACGTAAGTACGATTGTT
>JASFHM010000239.1:0-3112 GCA_050123215.1 Phycisphaerales bacterium
CCAGATGACTCGTCCCGACCGAGCTCGCCCTGTGCAGCCCTAACGAATCAAGCGCATCACTCAACACTCGACTGTCCATATCAGCCGCACCGCGAAATATCCAGTCCTCGATGACATTAGCCGCCCCGCAACACCCCGTAGGTAGACTCGCCGCACCGGCCGGCAGCATAAAACCGAACGCCACCGACTCAACCGCCTCCATCGGCTCGCCGAGTATCACCAAGCCGTTGTCTAATATATGCTTATCTACAATCTGTTCCATCGCCAACTCTTCTTTATCTAAGGACAAATCGAGGCCGAAATGTAACAGTAATGCCCCCCAATTGCAACGGGCAAATTAGTCCGAATGCCTTTGCCGCAAAGCTAAGCCACCGCTGCTGTCTCTTCCTCCGGCTCATACTGGTCGAACTGGACGCTTATCTTCTTACTTACGCCGCGAGTCTGCATAGTAATACCGTAGAGCACCTCAGCAATACTCATCGTCCGCTTCGAGTGTGTGATAATTATGAACTGCGATTCTTTCTGAAATTCCTGAATCATCAGATTAAACCGCTCGTTATTGGCCTCATCCAGCGCCGCATCGACCTCATCCAGAAAACAGAACGGTGACGGCTTGGTCTTGAACACCGCAAACAATATCGCTATAGCGGTCATCGACTTTTCGCCGCCCGACAGCAATGATATACTTCGAGTCTCTTTTCCGGGCGGTTTTGCAATGATTTCGATACCCGCCTCGAGAATGTCCTCCGCCTCTTCGATAACAATATCGGCCTTACCGCCGCCGAACAACTTCCTGAAAATCTGCTGAAAGTTCACGCGAATCTGCTCGAAGGTCTCCTCGAATTTATCTCTGCTCTTTTTGTTAAGCCGGTTGATAAGCTGCTGTAACTGGCTGCGGCTGTTGTTAAGGTCCCTGACCTGTTCGCTCAGAAATTCATGCCGCTGCTCAAGGTTCTCCTGCTCGCTGATTGCATCCAGATTCACATTACCTAACCGCTCAATCTTACCCCGAAGTTCGGTTATCTCTTCCCGAACCTGCTGCCAGTCAACCTCCTGCTCCTGATAGTCCTCGTATGCCGTCGCCAATTCTATCTGCAGCTCATCCCGAACACGCTCAACCAAATCCTGCTGCTTTACCTCAAGCTGGCCCAGCTCAACCTTCAACTGACTTATCTGCTCATCGACCTCGCTCTGTGCAGCTCTTTTCTGCCGGACAAGTTCTTCGGTCTGTTTTTGCTGTTCGAGAAATTCTTCGATTTTATCGTGCAGTCCGCGGCTGTTTCTCTGTGTCTCTTCCTTTTCAATATACAACTGCGATACCGATGACTCACAGCTAAGTATATCCCGCTGGGCCTGTTCCGACTGCTTAACGCAATTCTTTATCTCCTCTTGGGCTTCCCGCTGAGCTGAATCACCGGTATTTATCTGCTGTTGTAACGACTCAATTGTTTGTTTGAGGGCCTTGCTTTGTTCTTCTGTCTGGCCGAGTGATATCCTCAATTCGGTTAAGCTATTATTCAGTGACTGCAACAGCGACTTCTTTTCGATGTATTCGGCTTCGAGTTCTTTTATTCGTTCGTTCCGCTGGCTGTTAACGGTCTCAAGCTCATCGAGTTTCTGTTTCGAGGAGTATTCTCTCTTCACCGACTGAGCTATCTGCTCTTCAAGCATCTCAATCTCACCGGCAATCAACGGCTGCTCTTCACTAAGCCGCTTGATATTCTGCCCGTAAAAAGACAGCTTGGATTTAGTCTCAGTCTTTTCAGTAGTCGACTCGTAAACAGCGGTTCGCAGCTCTTGGCATAGTTTTTCAAGATGCTCTTTTGTCCGGCTGTTTTCACTGATTTGCTGACTGAGTACCTCAATCTCGGAATTCATACCGCTGATTATATCTTCGAGCTGACGAAGCCGGCTCTTTCGCGAGATAAGTCCACCAGCCTTGCCCAACGGACCAAGCTTAATCTCACCATCCTGCGTCAGCAACTCACCTTTGGGTGTAACAAACTGGTACTGGCTCGGCAGCTTAGTTGAAAGCTCGACCGCAATATCAATCGAATCAACAATCAATGTCCTGCCTAAAAGTTTCCACACCAGCGGTGCGTATTTACCTTCGTATTTAACGAACTCGACCAGCCGACCCTTTACCTGTGAATATTCCGTAAGGTCAATCTGGTCGCCGAATGGCTCAACCCTATCGAGACACAAAAAGCTCACTCGCCCGTCAAGAGCCGCGATTCTTTCCGTATCCGTAAACAAAGCCGACGAACCACTTACAACTACCGAATCGGTCTTGCCTTCCAGGCACGCCTCAACCGCCGCCGCATAATCAACATTAGCCTCGACAATATCCGCCAGAATCCCGTCGACGTACTCCGGACGATTCGCAAGCATGTTCTTGACGCAGTTATTCAATCCCTCACTGCGGCTCTCCATATCTTTCAGAATGGCAAGCTCGCTGTTAAGCGCGCTCAGTGTCTCCCTCGTACGGGAAAGGCGTTTATTGTCCGCCTCCACATGCTCTGCCGCTTTCTCCGCCTTTTTGCGCTGAACTTCGAGACTCTGAGTCAGCTCGGTCAGATTTTTCTCCACATCCGCCGCACGAGCTTCGTATTGCGCCTTCTCGGTCAATAGTCCTTCAAGTTCCTGTTTCGCAACGTCGGCCCTTCCGGCCAATCGGTCCTTCTGACTGGCAAGATTACTCCGGTAATCCGAAAGGCTCTGCAATTCATTATGAAGCTGAGCCGTTGTCCTGACTATATCTATTATTCCCGACTTTTCATCTTCGAGCTGAGCCTCTAATGTCGAACATTGCTCGCTCACCTGCTCAACTTCGGCCTTCACCTTCTCAAGCTCGGCGCTTTTCTCGTCGAGCATTTTACTGCACTGGGCCTGCTCCTCTCTGTACCGCCCAATATCCCTGGCAAAGAGACTACCGGTCTCACGAAGCTTTTCAACCCTCTCGGTCGCATTTTGCTTTCTCTGGCCGAGTTCCTCAATGCGAGTCTCGAGAAACTCAATCCGCTGCATCTGCTGCTCTATCTTACTCCTGACCGACACTAACGAATTATCGCTGCTGTTGACCTGGTTCTCCGCTTCGATAATCTGCTGACCG
>JASFHM010000240.1:0-3112 GCA_050123215.1 Phycisphaerales bacterium
AAGTGGAATTACTCTGGAAGTTACAAACCTTATTATTCCTACGTTGAATGACGAACCTGAGCAGATTGGTGAACTCGTACGCTGGCTAAAAGGGAATCTTGGAGCTGAGGTGCCGCTTCATTTTTCGAGATTTTTCCCGCGTTATAAAATGCGCCATCTGCCGCCGACCTCAGGTAAGACGCTGGAGATAGCGCGTCAAATAGCTATGGACGAAGGGATGCAGTACGTTTACATAGGTAATATAGCGAGTAAGGAAGGGCAAAATACTTATTGTCCGAACTGCAAAAAGCTGCTGATTGAGCGAAGTGGTTATGTGGTATTAAAGAATGTTTTGAAGGATGGCGGTTGTCCTGATTGCGGCAGGAAGATTTACGGAGTCTGGAAATGACACGACGTAAATTTCTCGATGGTATTTTGCGTACCGGCTCGGCGGTGGTTGTGCTGGGATTGTCCGGCGTGCGATGGTTGGCCGGGAAAACATTACCGAGACGGTTTGTGCGAGCTGCTCGGATGAATAAATATCCGGGCTCAATAAAACAATTAGGTGAGATTAACGAGCAGAGTAAATGGAGTGGTTGATATGGATATTTCAATCCGCGGACCATTGGTAAGAGCGATTTTTTTGATTTTTGTTGCTGCGGTTTTGCTTGCAGGAGGGTGTGCACGAAAAAAGGCAAAAACGCTCCAGGAAACATCACAGGAGGAGGTGGAGGAGCAAGTTGAGCGGCCCGATGTGGTTCTATGTTCAAGATTAGCTGACCTTGGGTGGTATCCGAAGGAACCTGATGCTTTGAGGGCTCAGATTAAAGGTTTCTTCGAGAAGGCCCAGGCCGAAACTTTGGAAGGAGTAATTGCACTTATCCAACCACACGCTGGTTATTTCTATTCGGCGCAGACGGCGGCGTGTGGGCTGAAGAGCACGAACAGAAAATACGCACGGGTTGTTATCATCGGGCCCAGCCATAGAGTGGCAATGGGTGAGATATTGAGCGTGCCGAGAGTAACTCACTACGAGACTCCATTGGGGAAGATTGAAGTTGATACGGAATTTGTCGAAAAACTGTTGAAACATTCGGTTTTTCAGAATATACCGCGCGTTCACGAATCCGAGCACAGCGTTCAGATTCAGTTGCCTCTTCTGCAGTATCGACTCGGCGATTTTAAACTGGTGCCGATTGTCGCCGGTTCCTGCTCGCTTGGTACTGTCAAAAAAGCGGCTTCTATACTGCAAGGTATGGTTGATGAGCAAACTTTAGTTATAGCCAGCTCCGATTTTGTTCACTACGGCCCCAACTATGGGTATGTGCCGTTTACAAGCGACATACCTGAGCGAATCAAAGAACTCGATATGGGGGCGTTCGAGCGCATTATAACTTTGGACGCCGAAGGCTTTCTGGAATACAGGCAAAGAACAGGAGCTACGATATGCGGCAGCGTTCCTATTGCGGTATTACTCTCGATGCTTGGCGAAGATACCATGGCTAAATTACTCAGCTATAATACGAGCGGCGCGATAACAGGCAGCTTCACCAATTCGGTCAGTTATCTTTCAGTGGCTTTTACCGGTCGATGGCCGGAATCAAAAGAAGTTGAGCCTGCGTCCGATGGGCTTAGCCAGGAGGATAAGCAGAGATTATTGACGCTGGCGCGCAAAACAGTTCTGTATAGCTTACAGAACCAGCAGGTACCATCGCCGTCGGATTTGGGCGTGGAAATCAGCGAAGCAATGGAATCTCCACGTGCCGCTTTTGTTACTTTGAAAAAGCGTACTGTTGTGCGCGGTAAACCTGAACTTCGGCTGAGAGGCTGTATCGGTGACATATTGCCGCGAGCTCCGCTGTACAAGTCGGTTATTGTAAATGCGATTAACGCGAGTATGAACGACAAGCGGTTCCCGCCTTTGCGGATGGAGGAATACAATGAGATTGTGGTTGAAATTTCCGCGCTAACTGTACCGCAGCCTGTTGAAGGCCCAAATGATATCAGGATAGGTATTGATGGTGTGATTTTACAAAAAGATGGACGCTCAGCTGTATTTCTGCCGCAGGTTGCACCTGAACAGGGATGGAATGTAAGCGAAATGTTGACGCACCTGTCTCTCAAAGCGGGTCTGCCTTATGATGCCTGGCGGCAGGGGGCGCAGTTTCTGGCCTTTCAGGCCGAGGTATTCGGTGAAGAGAAATGAAATTTGTGCGTGCGTTTCTGATATTCAGCTACGGCCTTTTTACCATTGGCGCCCAGACACTGTTGTTCAGGGAATTCATTACTTCTCTTGAAGGCAATGACATAAGCATCGGATTGTTTTTCTTTTCCTGGTTTTTGTGGGTTGCTTTGGGTGCTGTCTTCGTTAGTAAAGCCGGCCGATTGGCCGAGGCAATGCTTTCGAAAATAGGGTTGTTGTTTTTACTGTATATGCCGGCCTTTGTGATTCAATGGGTGTTAATTGTCCAGGCGCGAGAACTTGCGCAGATTCAGACTTATGAGCTGCCTTCAATACAGGCGATATTGCTTTTGTCGTTGCTGGTCAATGCGCCGTTGAGTTTGTTGACCGGAATTTTATTTCCATTGGCCTGTCGCTGGTTTTCACAGCAGTCCGGGTCAGTTGTATCGAGAGTATATATTCTTGAAGCGGCGGGCAGTTTCTTCGGTGGGCTGGTTGTTACAGTCATGCTTGGATTGGGGCTGGCTTCGATAAAAGTATTCGCAATTCTGGCTTTTATCCTTACCGCAGCGGTTTTGTTCGTAGAGATAGTAAACGTCGTTCTAAGTAAAGTCTCAGCAATTGGGTCACTGTTTAAAGTGGCAATATTGTTTGTGCTTTGTACGATTTTTCCGGCTGGTCTGTATTTTGGAATCGACCGGACATTTACTTCGCAGATTCAGAGATTGAAATGGTCGAAGTTATTGCCATCTGAGGCGTTTACTGGTTCGTTCCAGACGGCACAGGCCGAATATCTGTATGGGGCTTATCAGGGCCAGTTGGTAGTTGTAAGCCAAGGTAGTACCATCGAGGTCCTATGGGACCATGCTACTTATGGACAAATTGCAGCGACGGTTTTGTGCCAGAAACCCGATGCCGAGAAGGTGCTTATCATCGGTTCCGGTTTGGGGT
>JASFHM010000241.1:0-3111 GCA_050123215.1 Phycisphaerales bacterium
TTACAGGCAGGTAAGAAAACAAGCCGAGGCACTGGCTATCCCGATACTAAACTACGAAAGATTTTTACACCTGATAGGATACAAAACTCAGTCCACAAGGCCGGGTGCTTTTGTAGACTGAAAAGATGTGTCGATACCGATTGAAGCCACGTATATATCGCCGGTGTACTTGAGCACCTCATCGGAGACTGTGAATCCCTTCTTTACGGCAACAAAGGTCACGGTATATAAAGCTTTAATTGCCTGGCCGAGCACCTGCCCCGTATCACAATCCAGACCGGATGGAATGTCGACCGATAAAGTGGGTATCTCCTGAGCATTGATAGTACCAACCAGCTGTTGGTAATCGCTGCGAAGTTCGCCTTCCAAACCCGTTCCGAATAAAGCATCAACCAGCATATGCCTGCCGCGGCAATATTCAATTATAGTGTTGGTTGTTGTCCGGCTGGGCCTCAACTGAACAACATCACGGCTCAATCGCTCTACGACATTAAGATTAGCCCTGGCGTCACCTTTTATTTTGGCCTTGTCTCCGCAAACAATCACGGTAACATCAAATCGACGATTCAAAAGATGCCGGGCAATAACATAACCATCGCCTCCATTGTTGCCGGTCCCACAAAAAATAGAAATTCTTGGTTTCTCTACGTCGGCAAGCCTCTCGAAAATTAACTCAGTACAATTACGACCGGCATTTTCCATCAGGACCACACCGGGTATGCCAAGCCGGTTAATGGCCCAGTCATCGAACGCCCGCACCTGGTCCCTGGTCATAACAATACACTTTTTGCCCGGTATATATTTTTCCATGGCGGCAATTATATGCGAGCAACAGTATCTGTCAATTGACACCTGTAGCACCGCCAGTTACAATCCGATTTTAGGAGATACAAAATGCGAATTCTACTGACCAATGACGACGGCATCTTTGCGCCAGGCTTAGCGGCTATATACAAAAAGCTCATCAAACTCGGTGAGGTAATAGTAGTCGCACCTTCCGAAAGTCGTTCAGGCGCCAGCCACAGCCTGACTTTCTCCAAACCTCTGGTATGTAATAAGGTCGACATAAACGGTCAATTCACCGGTTACAGCGTTGATGGCTCACCTGCTGATTGCGTGAAGCTGGCCGTACTGCAATTATGTGAAGGGCCGATTGACCTCCTGGTTTCCGGGATAAATAATGGGGCAAATGCAGGCATAAATATCTACTACTCCGGAACCGTTGCTGCGGCGATGGAGGGAGTGTTTCTGAAAATACCTTCGGTGGCTATGAGTATCGCCTTCGAAGAAGAAACAAATTTCGAGCAGGCGGCTGATTACTGCTGGCAGGTCTTGAAAAAGCTCATGCCTATAAGCAACGGCGCGGTAACCAATATAAATATACCCCAACTATCCAAAGGCAAACCGAAAGGCATAAGAATCGTGCCGCAATCACACGAAGGATTTCATGAGCATTACTTAGAGACTAAAAATGAGCAGGGTCAAATCGTCTTTCAACTGGCCGGCGGCGAGCATCGTGACGAAGAGACGCCTACTGATACGACATCATTGGCCGACGGATTTATAACAATAACGGCACTTGCGCCAGGCCTGACGGACTTTGAGAAAACTGAGACACTTAAAAACATCGATTTCAAAAATATTTCCATCCAATCATAGCAGGAACAAATTATGGCTAAAAAACAGCCTGCACAAATCTGCATCGTTACCGTAACCGGTGTCGACAAAGTAGGGATCATCGCAAGACTGGCTAACACTATGGCCAAGTCAAATATCAACATCGTTGATGTCAATCAAAAAATAATGGAAGAGTATTTCGTTATGACTATGGCTATAGACATGGCGGCTGCTACGATAGATATGGAGAAACTGAAGAGACAGCTTGATAAAATAGCCGTCGAGATGTCACTGAAAATCACTGTTCAGGACGAAACTATTTTCAAGGCCATGCACAGGATTTGATTATGCCTATAAGCGTCGAAGAAGTTTTTGAAACAGTAAAGATGACCCTGGACCACCACTTCGATATCCGCACGGTCACGCTTGGCATTAACCTCAAGGATTGCATGGACCGCAATACAACCAAACTTTGTCAGCGAATAAAAAAACGAATTATTGAAAAGGGCAAGTTATTAAACAAATTCGCCGACACCACAGAAAATAAATACGGTATTCCTATTACTAATCGACGAATTGCGGTAACACCAATATCGCTGTTACTTGAACCTCTGCCGCGGCAAAAACAAGCCGCGGTCCAGATAGCAAAAGCGTTAGACTCGGCCGCTAAAGGAGCCGGTATCGATTTTGTCGGCGGCTTTGGCGCGATGGTCCAAAAAGGCATGACAAGCGCCGATGAAAACCTTATCGACGCGATACCTCAGGCGTTATCTAAAACGGAAAGAGTGTGCGGCTTTTTGAACCTCGCTTCTACCGTAGCGGGTATGAATGTCAATGCCGTTGTCAAATTTGCTCGAAGATTAAAGGAGCTTGCCAGGCTAACCAAAAACGGTGTCGGCTGTGCCAAAATAGCCGTCTTTGCAAACGTTCCAGAAGACAATCCATTCATGGCCGGAGCTCACCACGGCATAGGAGAACCGGATTTAGCACTGAATGTCGGCATATCCGGCCCTGGCGTTGTTCGCAATGTTGTTCGGCAAAATCCTGATTGTGATTTGACGCAGCTTTCTGAAATTATCAAGCGAACTGTATTCAAAATCACCCGCGCCGGAGAGCTTATTGGAAGAGAAATGGCTAAGCTGATGGATGTCGAGTTCGGCATTGTTGATATCTCGCTTGCATCAACTACGTCGGCCGGTGACTCGGTGGCTGAAATTATAGAGGCCATGGGCGTAAAAAGCATGGGCCTGCCCGGCTCGACGGCGGCGCTCGCGCTACTGATGGACGCAGTGAAAAAAGGCGGAGCAATGGCATCGGGCAATATCGGCGGGCTCAGTGGAACGTTCATTCCGGTAAGCGAAGACGCAGGCATGATTCGTGCAGTTCAGACAGGCACATTATCGCTGGAAAAACTCGAAGCCCTTACCGCCGTCTGCTCGGTCGGGCTTGATATGTTCGCTGTTCCCGGCAATACACCTGCTGATGTGCTCTCGG
>JASFHM010000242.1:0-3080 GCA_050123215.1 Phycisphaerales bacterium
GACGTATATGGCGCTGGATGCGAAGCTGAAGATTGTTGCGCCGTGGAAGGACCCGAAGTTCACGCTGACCAGTCGTGAGGCGGCGGTCGATTATGCCAAAAAGCACAAGATACCTATCGAGCAGAGCAAAGAGAAGATTTACTCTCGCGACCGCAACCTCTGGCACATCAGCCATGAAGGGGCTGATTTGGAAGACCCGGCCAACGAGCCGAAGGATGAGCTTTTTGTCATCTCGAACCCGGTCTCGAAAACACCTGATGAGCCGGATTACGTCGAAGTCGGTTTTGAGCAGGGTATCCCCGTCAAGCTAAACGGCAAAGCAATCGACGGTGTCAAGCTCATCGAACAGCTAAACGAAATCGGCGGCAAGCACGCCGTCGGCCAAGTCGATTTGGTCGAGAACCGTCTGGTCGGCATGAAGTCACGAGGCGTTTACGAGACGCCCGGCGGGACGATTCTAATGACCGCGCACAAGGCGCTCGAATCGCTGACCCTCGACCGTGAAATGGCGCATTATAAACAGCTAATCGCGCTCAAATACGCCGAGCTGGTCTATTACGGCCAGTGGTACTGCCCGCTGCGCGAAGCGCTCGACGCGTTTATCGATAAGACCCAAATTAATGTCACCGGAAGCGTCCGGCTGAAGCTCTACAAAGGCAACTGCACACTCGCAGGCACCAAAAGCCCGAACAGCCTGTACAATACGAAGATGGCCAGTTTCGTTATGGGCGACGAATACAACCCCACTGATGCGACAGGTTTCATTAGGCTGTTCGGTCTGCCCATGAAGGTCGCCGCTTCGGTTAATCAAAACAAAAAGAAATAAGAATTTCACTATAAATGCAATTATGCGTCACCACCGAGCCAACTTTTGGCGAATTGCTCCAGGTCACTAAGATTGACATTGCCGTCATTAGTAAAGTCGGCCCCGCCGCAGGAGCCGCAGTTGCTCTTAAGCCACTGTTCTGCAAAGACGGCAAATTCTATAAAATTCACACCGCCGCCACTGATACGGAGGACCCATTTATTTGACCCGGTCGCCGTAGCTGGAATCGAGCAGAGCAACTGAATCAGTCGCTTACCGGGTGAGCCCAGTTCGGCCGAGTCGGCTTTACTTGTCACGTTATACCACGAATCCGGAAGTTGATAAAACGTCGCGCCGTTATCCTGAGACAATTGCACATTCAACTGCAAATCGTTTACATCGAGTTCAGATACAAGCACAGCCGGCTGGTAATAAGCATACGCTACCGACCCGCCGCGCATGGTATCGAAAGCAATCTCTGCAACATTATTCACATCCACCGAGATATGATAAGCCCCGCTCGGCAGATGAAAGCCGTATGCACTTATCTCTGCCCCGCTGTCCAATGTCCCCGCGCGCGCTTCCGCGTACGGATTCTTATAGTCATCGGCCAAAGGCAATGCATCGGCAACACTCTTAATCTGCGGCAGAACCTGCCCATTCTCTGTCCCCATATGCGCCATAAAATGACGATGGTGCTCCTCGAACGACCTCACACCCCCTCGACCCACCTGCGTATAGGAAATATCGGTGCAGCACTGGGCGTTTAATACAGCATAATTAGCCCCGGTATAAACTTCGTTAAAGGTCAGCAGGCTGCCGTACTCGCGCGGCGCCTTTGTCCAGTGGACATAAGCATAATCGTACGCAACAGGCGGGGTGGGATTCCTCATCTTATTGCCGCCACCAGCATCATCATCATAAAGGGGGTCGCCGTCACTGCCTCCCTGCCAGTAGCTTGTAAAAGGTGCGGGATTCGGGTCACCGTCGGCGTGGATTGAGATGGTCTCGTTCTCGATATAAGGACGTCGAATCGTATAATCGAGGTTCGTTCCGGAACCGACGGACGAAACAAGCTGTAACGTGCTCTGGTCGAGGCGACTGGCAATCTCTACAGGGCCCCATCCGCCGGTTGAGCTTTCAATCGTATCGCCCTGCGTCACCCACGGGTCAAGAAAATTTGTCCCGTTCGTCGCCGTTATTATCGCAGTGCCGTTGGCATCGATACCTTTACCACCACCGCCCGGCTCCTGTGAAACAATCCCGTCCCAGTCGTTGGCTTCTACAGCATCGAATTTGATATAAACTGAGCCGGTCGGATAGAATGTCCAGTCAGTAGTGGCCTCGACCATATCAAGCTCAAGAAAGATGTCACCCGGCGGACCCTGGCCATTGTTCAATCGCGGGTGACAAAACTGGCGAAAACGCAGACGGACCGGTGTGTTTTCGAGGATTACAAGTGTAGCTCTGCCGACAGCGTTATTTTTGCCGACTGTCGTCATGAATTCCTGGCCACCGATAAGATAGACGTCGTAATCGAAGATGCTGCCCTGGGTATACCAAGGCCCGGTGGCAAGATTGTCCGACTGGGTCGGGTCATAAACCTTATCGAACAGCCGATAGATGCCGCCGTTATAAAACAGGCTGAAGATGACTTTCCATTCGTCAGTCTCGACGATGAGTTCCTTCTGGGCGGCGCTCAAATTATCCGTAACCGTAAGTGTTGCTTCGGTGGGCATCCACCCGGGAGGAATGTCCAGTTGACCCTGGACCGGCACAACAAGACCGGCAACTAAGCCGATTACCAGAATAAACAAGCCTAGCGAATAGTATCGTTCATACTGCATCGAACCAGCCTTTAGCTCTTTGCCGGAATTTAAAATATTCTCCGACAGCAATATTATACAACATTCCCCCTCAACTTAAACCTACTTGTAACGGGCCAATTCTTTTATGTTTAGCTCCCCCTGAGGTGGAGGATTTTAAATTGCTGCCAATAAAGCACTTACATTAGCCACTTTTTGTAAAAATTTTTCATTTTTTTCGAAAAATTCTTTGACATATTGTTTTTTGAGTGGTAAAATACGGCTACATATTAGATAATCAGAAAACACTTCGGCGGGCCAAACCGCATGTCGGCCCGCCCATTGAAAACCAGCCGAAAATCAGCCCTAACAAGGCTCCAAAGCTGCTGCAGGTGCGATTGTTTTCATGCCGAAACTCTGCAAGACAATCTCCGTCTCTATCAACATACCGCAGAGAATTTACGATACCG
>JASFHM010000243.1:0-3078 GCA_050123215.1 Phycisphaerales bacterium
CCGGCTTCATCGACCGTAGCGTCATAGCCGGTTGTTTCCTTTATATAAGCCACGACTTCGTTATACGCCTCCACGAAATCCTCAAGTTTGTTTTTTACGGAGCTGACATTTCTTGTCAGAGTTATCTCTTCTTCGGTCTCGCCGTCGGTGGTATCTTGCAAATGCAGCGTCACACCGGTGATTACATCATCTATAGTATTGGAACTGCGGGTAATCCATTCCTCGGCCCCGGGCGGAAAACCGTCGACTTTTATCTGCGAATCCTGGGCCTGCTGAGTTTCGACAAATTTGTCTTCTTCAAAATCAGTAAGGTTTGCAGTGGTACTGCCGCCTTCGGTGATTTCCCAGTCCGATGGGTTCTCCGGAAGGGTTAAATTAGCGTCGCCTTCATAGGTAAGACTTATACTGACGTCACTGGCTCCGCAAGTATCGCTTGTCAGGATAATTTTACCGTTTTCAAACACCGCCTCGGCTACGCCGTCGAAGGCGTCGTTTATCTCACCAATCAAGTGTTCTATCCGCGTGTACTCAGTGACGTTCAGCTCAACTTCAGCTATGGGGCTACCGCTTCCGTCGGTTCCGTTAATTTTTATTTTGTCGGCGCTGCCCAATGTTCCGCTGAACTGGTCCAGTTCCGTAATCTTTGTACTTAGTGTCGCATTACCTCCATCGACTGCAAAGGTAGAATTCATTTGCCATACTTCGGTACTGCTGGCATTAATTGAGATTTGATAGTCGGTTCCGGCATCATTACCGCTAAGGACCAAATGGTACGCATCGTTATAATAAAGCAGACCGGCTGTGACACCCGGATTTTCCGCATCGTTATTTATTAATCCCACCAATTCTTCCAGAGTAGTATCTTCAGTAGTCGTGATAACAATTTCCTTGTGGTTATATGAATATATAAATGTACCGGCCCCCACGGCATCTTCTTTATATTCCAAGCCGTTTTCATGCACCAGTCTCTCCGCCGTCGCCAACTGATTTATTCTTATTGAATGATTTCCTTCGAATGCATTACAAGTAGCTTCGGCAGTTATTTTATCCTCATCGCTGCTGGTGACACTGTAGGCCCGCAGCTCGGACTCGTCGCTAAGCTGTTTTACTGCAGATTGTAACGAGCTTAATTTACCTTGAAGCTCGGTCAGAGCATCTCTCTTCCCTTCGTAAGTCTCTTTGCGTTCCGTGTAAAGATTTAGGCTTCGACGTTCAACCTCCATAAGCTGAGCAATGAGCGTCCCCGTATCTATACCCGTAGACAGTCCTGAAAGCTGTATACTTGACATCTTAGATCCCTTCCGACCAAGTGTTTACTAATCCCAATAAAATTCCGATTCATCGAGACATCTATATTTTCGCTCATAATCACTTCCAACTTAAGAGCTTTCGGCTAATACCGGTCCTATTAAAGTCAATCTGTCAAAAGCATGTCCCTTATGGGACTATTTTCGACCTTCTTTGACATCGTCAATTACGTTCTGCAAGCTCTTTTCGAGTGTCATCTTCGGCTCATAGCCAATCACTTCTCTGACACGAGCCAGAGACGGCACTCGTCGCATCATATCATCAAAAGGCCTGCCGTAAGCTTCTTCATAGGAAACCATTTGTTTTTGACTTTTACTCTGAGTCAGTTCGATTACCTTATCAGCCAACTGTTCGATAGTAACTTCTTCATCCGAGCCGATATTATACACATTGCCTTCGGCCGCCGGGCAATTCATCAAAGCAACAAGCCCATCGACCACATCACTAACATGAGTAAAACAACGACTTTGTCGACCCGTACCATAAATATAAACCGGTTCATTCTTCAAAGCGCTCTGCACAAACCGTGGTACCACCATTCCATACTGTCCGCTTTGCCTGGGCCCAATCGTATTAAAAAGCCTGGCTATAACAACCGGCAGACCATATTGCTGATGGTAAGCCAACGCTAAAAACTCATCTATCATCTTGCTGCACGCATACGACCAGCGGGAAAACCGCGTACTGCCCAAAACAGAATCATCGTCTTCACTGAACGGCACATCTTCACTTTTACCGTAAACTTCGCTGGTCGAAGCAATCAAAACCTTCCTGCCGAACTTATTAGCTGCTTCGAGCACCACTTCACAGCCGTGTATATTGGTCTCGATTGTCCTGACCGGTGCATCCACTATAAGCTGCACACCCACTGCCGCTGCCAGGTGAAATACCGCATCACACCGTTCTGTCAGAGCATACATCTTTTCTGAATTTCGCACCGTATCCTGAACAAAAGTGAAATTTTTGCTTCGTTCGGCCCTTTCAATATTCGCTAATTTACCGGTACTCAGGTCATCTATAACAACTACTTCATTTTCATCTTCAAGCAGCTTCTCGACTAAATGCGACCCGATAAAGCCTGCTCCGCCTGTAACCAATGCTTTCATTATTCAACCCCTGAAAATACCAACCATTCTTATAATAATCATCGGGCATTATAATGCATTGGCATCAGGCATTCGCTAAACAACTCTCATAAAGCTTTTGCTGCATCCGTTCACATCTGCCCAGAAGCCGTTCAACTCGCTGATTACTTCCCCACCCCAAGCAATTCTTCAACTGCCCGGAGGCATTTTCAAGTGCCACCTGGGCATAAAGCGGGATATTAGTTTCTACGTATGTCTGTCCCAGCCGGATACATATCGCAGCTGCAAGGCATTTTGCGTGCATATCTCTTTGCTCAGGTCGAATACTATCCCACTGAACGTCAGGAAACAATTCATCATAAGGGAAAGTTTTAAGAAATCTTCGCCAAGCCCCGAAATGCAGCCTGGCCTTTTTCTCAGTGTACGCCCGAGAAAGACTGTCTTGAGGCATTCTTCTCAAATAAAGAGCCGCCCTTAAATGATGCGCTTTCAAACCAGCTTTTATAAAGCGTCGCATGTTGTCGTAGTCTTCTGCTACGCACAAGCTCTCATCAAACAACCCTATTTTTTCAAAAACCTGTTTTCTGATACATGTCCTGAAAGGCACCACCGGAAAACCGTTAATGAACAAATCCCTGATAAGCAATCTGCGGTCGTGGTATTCGGGTCTTTGGATAACCCGAAT
>JASFHM010000244.1:0-3058 GCA_050123215.1 Phycisphaerales bacterium
AGGCCAGGGGCTATATGAAGGAGGCTAAGCAGCTTCACGGCGGACCTTTGCCGGAATTCAAGCTGACACTGGGTGGGACTGATACGACATATCGTCAGATGGGGCAGTTCCTCGAAGCGGCGTTGGAGGCTATCGGAATGCAAATCGAGGTTGAGCCTCTTGACTGGCCGACCTATCTTGAGAAGATGCGAACAAAGAGCGTGCAGCTTTACACGTCCGGCTGGATAGCTGACTGGCCTGATCCAGAGAATTTTCTGCAGGTTTTTTACAGTAAGAATTCACCGTGGCCGAACAGCTCGAACTACAACAATCCGGAGTTTGATAGATTATATGAGCAGGCGGCGTTGATGGAAGACGGCCCTGAGCGGACCGAACTATATAGAAAGGCCGAGCGTATTGCGGTCGATGATGTGGTTGGTGGGTTTTTGTATCACAGGATATGGTACGCGATGTATCATGACTGGATAGGCAATCTTAAGCCGAATGCTTATTACCCTGAATGCAGCGGGTATGGATTGAGCAAGTATTATAAGGTCGATGTCGAGAAGCGTCGGGCATACAAGGCGAAGTATAAATGAAGATGAATATGTATCAGTTTTTGCTGTTCGGTTTTTTTGCTGCTACTCTATTAGTGGGCGGCTGCGGTCGAAAATCGTCCGAGCAAAATGACGGCGAGATGGTATTGAACCTTGTTTTGAACAGCAGGATAAAGACTTTTGACCCAATTCATATGCGTGATGAATACACGAATATGGTTGCTAATCAGATGTATGAGGCGTTGTATCAATCGCACTATCTCAAAAGGCCTTATGCTTATGAGCCTTTGTTGGCTGAAGAGATGCCGCAAATCAGCGAGGATAAACTGACTTATACAATAAAGATTAAGAAGGGGATATTTTTTCAGGATGATGAGTGTTTCAAAAATGGTAAAGGCAGAGAGCTAAAGGCCGAGGATTTTGTTTATGTAATCAAGCGTTTGGCTAATATTAAGAACCTTAGCGAAAGCTGGTCGTCGCTTGATGACAAAATTGTCGGGCTGGATGAATTTCGGGAATATACAAAGAATTGTAAAAATGCGGAGGAAGTCGATTACTCACGAGAAATCGAGGGGTTTCGTGCAATTGATGATTATACGCTGGTGATAAAGCTCAAAAAGCCATGGCCACAATTTCTTGCTTCTATGTTGACTGATGTTTCGAGCTCAGCGGTGGCGAAAGAGGCGGTTGATTATTACGACGAAGATTTTATAAGTCATCCGGTAGGTACGGGGCCTTATATGTTGAAGACGTGGAAGAGGGGCAGTTATATCGAACTGATTAAAAATCCTAATTTCAGAGGAGAGCTTTATCCGAGTGAAGGCGAACCAAGTGATGCGGAGAATAGATACCTCGATGATGCGGGTAAAATAATGCCGTTTGCAGACAGGATTGTCTGGACGATAATCGAGGAATCTCAGCCTGCGTGGCTGTTGTTTTTACAGGGCAAAGTTGATGTAAAGTCGGTTCCGAAAGATAACTGGGACGAAGTGCTGACGAGTACGGGTGAACTTACTGAGGCGATGAAGCAGCGGAATATACATTTGAAAAAATTTGAGGACCCATCTTTATTTTTTGTTGGTTTCAATTTGAATGACGCTGTTGTTGGAAAGAATAAGCCGCTTCGTCAAGCGATTAATCGAGCGATTGACAGGGAAAAATTTATCAAGCTGTTTTTCGGAGGGAGACATCGAATTGCTCATGGGATATTTCCTCCAATGATGGCTTCTTATAATCCGAAGATAAAAGAGAAGGGGTATGCCCGTTTCGATGTTGACGAAGCAAAGCAATTAGTCAAAGAGGCTGAGAAAGTTCACGGTGGTGTGATACCCGAACTTACGATTGCCATGCAGGGTACGGATACATTTTATCGTCAGTACGGACAATTCCTGAAGCGTTCGTTAAATGACATCGGATTAGAAGTTGCAATCGAGTTTATGGACTGGCCGACTTATCAGCAGAAGGTTAATAATGGCCAGGCCCAAATTTTCGCCGGTGGCTGGGGTGTTGGAATACCGGATTCGCAGCAGTTTTTGTCACTGTTTTACAGCAAATATAAAGCACCGGGAACGAATAAATTTAATTACGAAAATCCTGAGTATGATAAATTATATGAGAAGGTAGTAGTAATGGATGAAAGTGAAGAAAGAAAAGAGCTTTATCGAAAGATGGAGTTGATGGTTCTTGAGGATTGTCCGGCGGCGTTTACGAATCACAGGGTGGCTTATGTTTTACATCATGACTGGTATCTGAATTACAAGCCGCATGTTTTCCAGTACGGACTGGGTAAATACAGGAGAATTGATTTGGCTAAAAGAGCGGGGTATCCAACGTTGCTGAAGGAGCTGCAATGAATAGATTAAATAAATGGGTCATAATTGCGATTTTACTGTCAGTGGTTCTTTTGAACGGCTGTGGTAAAAAAGAATCGGATGATACGAGCGGACAGATGGTGCTTAATCTTGCTTTGAAAGGCAAACTGACCGGCTTTGACCCGATGGATATGCGAGACTATGATTCTATGGAAGTAGCAAGCCATATCATGGAGACATTATATCAGTTTCATTTTCTAAAGAGACCCTATGAGCTGGTACCGCTGCTGGCTGAGGATATGCCACAGATAAGTGAAGATATGATGGTCTATACGGTCAAAATTAAAAAGGGTGTGTACTATCAGGACGACAAATGTTTTGGCGATGCTAAAACGAGAGAATTAAAGTCAGAGGATTTCGTTTATGCCCTTAAGAGAATAGCGAACACAAAGAACATCAGCAAAAACTGGTCGATGTTCGATGATAAAATCGTCGGGCTGGATGAGTTCAGAGAATACACAAAGAACTGTAAGAGTAAGGAGGAAGTTGACTATTCCAGAGAAATTGAAGGATTGCAATGTCTGGATGATTACACGTTAGTGATAAAGCTCAAGAAGCCCTGGCCTCAAATTGTCGGTACGGCTTTGGCTGATATGGCGACATCTCCGATTGCAAAAGAGGCGGTAGATTATTACGGTAAGGATATTGTGA
>JASFHM010000245.1:0-3041 GCA_050123215.1 Phycisphaerales bacterium
ATTAGTGATGACGGCGATGATAATTTGGCCTGATGAGCAGAAGACACGGGTGTTTTTCGCCGGAGCTTTTGCGGTATGTGGTTTATGCAGCGGCTGTTATTTCCCTGTTGCGAGCAGGCGTCTGGATGATTCAGGCTTTGGAGTAGGCCAAGCCGGAACTAAGCTTGAGATGAGCGACCATCTAGGCGCATCTGTTGGAGGTATACTAAGCAGTCTGGTGATTATTCCGGTATTAGGCATAAGGTTGGGATTGATTTTCATGCTGTTGCTTATTATCTGCAATGTTCCATCTGCTTTAGTTACGTTTTTTAAAGGAGAGAGGGTTTTTCGTCAGGAAGGGATTGATTTTAATTTGCGAAGAGCAGGCTATGTACTGCTTGGTGTCGGAGCATCTGTTATTTTGTGCTCGAATCTGTTGACACATTCGGTATTTATCTTAACAGAAAGTCAGCCGCAGATTCCCATAGGACAATTGAGGATTGAGAAAATTTCAGCCGCTCTTGGCAAAGAGCGGCGGGATATAGCCTATTATAAAGTCCTTGGTGAAGAAGGCTCAGCGGCAGGGTATGTTTTCGATTCAGCTGATTTTGCGCCGGAGGTACGGGGTTTTGGCGGGCCGATTGAGTTGAGCATACATGTCGATAACGAGGGCAAATTGCAAAACTTTCAGATAGTAAAATCCAACGAGACGCCCAGCTATCTTGCGCAGTTGGATAAGTGGATGGATTCGTTGAAAGGGCGTGAACTTTTCAAACCTGATGCACTGGCTGAGATTGATACGGTAACCGGGGCGACGATAAGTTCATCAGCGATAATCGCCGCACTGGAAAAGTCGGGCGAACGTTTCTATGCACAAGTTCCTGGGTCGAGTCTTAAAGAGTCTATGCAGAAAGATTTTGACAAGTCGATTTTTATTCCTGATACCCAGGCGATTTATTTTGTAATCGCCATTGTACTTACG
Organism: Phycisphaerales bacterium; assembly: GCA_050123215.1. Taxonomy (GTDB): domain Bacteria; phylum Planctomycetota; class Phycisphaerae; order Sedimentisphaerales; family Anaerobacaceae; genus CAYMOE01. The sequence continues at coordinate 962 of JASFHM010000245.1, forward strand.
TTGCTGGTAATTTATTTTGGGGGATTTCGCAGCAGGATAGCGGTACTTGTGTTTAACTTTGTTGCCGGAGGTGTCATCTTAAATGCTCAATACTCCAGCGAGCAGGTGGTAAATTTACTGAGTTTGCAATTGCCGGCGATTCGCTTTTACGGGCCGTTATTACTGATATTAGTTGTTCCGGTTATAGTTGTATTGTTCGGCAATATTTACTGTGGTTACCTTTGCCCCTTCGGAGCTGCGCAGGAATTACTTGGCTATTGCTTACCGATGAGATTCAAGCAGGGCGTATCGGTAGAAAGTATGAAGCGAGCTCGGTTTGTAAAGTACGTTTTATTATTTGTTTTGACGGCAGCGTTTTTTATTACAAGGAATCACCGAACGATATCGATAGACCCGCTGATTTCAGTTTTCTCGGGACAGGCAAGTAACTTAGTTATGATAATGGCGATGATAGCGGCAGTTGGGTCGTTGTTTTATATTCGTTTCTGGTGCCGATATCTGTGTCCGGTAGGGGCGTTTTTGTCGCTGTTGAATAATCTTGTTCTATTGAAGCGTTTCATGCCGACTAAACATTTCGGTAAATGTGAGTTTGGCTTAAGTGGCAAAGACAAAATGGACTGTATCTATTGCGATAGATGCAGACACGGAGGGGCAGGTTTTACGCCTGTATGGCGTTCAGAGACTCAAGATGTGCCCCAGGCAAATATCTTAAGTAAATACCTGCTGCCTGTGGTAGTTGTTATCGCTTTGTTTGTAGCTGGTGTTGTCTTTCAGGAATCTTCTGCCTCTTTACCGGCAGGTTCAGCCGCGCCCGCTATTTCCGTACAATCCGCTGGCCAGCCGCGTGACATAAATGTTGAAAAAGTTCGCCGTATGATTCAGCAAGGCAAACTCTCGGATAAAGAGGCGCAATTCTACAGAGAATCGGAATAAAAAAAGCCCCGCACCTACTTTGCCCGGTTTGATACCTGTAAAAACGAAGTTGCACGGGTCAATCAGTTGCTTGCCAAGCAAACCTTTGAAACTGAACAAAGTAGGTGCGGGGCCATAAATGTTAGTTAACATCTTTGAGGTATTTGAGCAAAGTGGTAATGTGACTAAGTTCCTCAAGGATGATTTTTTCAATTTTGTCACGGCCCGCCTTCTCCGGAACCAGGCTCTTTAGCCCATAATAAAAAACGACTGAGTCCTTTTCCGCATTGAGGGCGATTTCAATGACCTCTTTCATGGACTCAGAACCGGTAAGGTCTTGAGTCGGGCTGATACGGCCTTCGTAGCCGTGGCCTTCGGCCATGGTTTGCAGATATTGAGCTGACTCGTCATTGGGGTCGTATACTGTCTGGCCTTTTTCCTCGGAGCTGAGCTCCTGACGCATCTGCTCAAAAATCTTAAGGTGGTGTTCTTCCATATTGGCCATATTGTTGAAGAATTTCTTCATGTCGTCAGTAGGAGCCTTTTCTGAGGCCTGACTGTAGAACTTTGCACCATTGCGTTCAATTTCTTCAGCCATTTCGAAGATTTCATCTGCATTGAATGTGATAGGCACGGTTAACCTCCTAAATAAATTGTTCTTGGTGTCATTTTATTAATTATTCTTTTTCGTTTTCACCGCCGCCTGCTGTTCGCTGGCCAAGCTGGTTGTTAATCATGAACAAAGCTCCCGGTGCTTCTTTGATGAGCTTGAGTTGCTGGACTATGGCGTCGGCTGATGCTTCTTCTTCTACCTGCTCGTCAACGAACCATTGTAAAAAGCCTTTGGTGGCGTGGTCTTTTTCTTCGATAGCTAGGTCTACCAGGTTGTTAATCAAACCGGTTACTTTCTGCTCATGTTTAAAGGTCGCCTCAAAGGCATCAAGCGGTGACTTCCATTGAGCTGGTGGTGCTTCGATGGCTTTTAATGTGGCTCTACCTGCGCGTTCGATTATGAAGTCGTAGATTTTCATGGCATGGCCGGTCTCTTCCTGGGCCTGAATCTTCATCCAACTGGCAAAGCCGGGAAGGTTGGCCGACGAAAAATAGGCCGACATAGAAAGATACATATAAGCCGAATATAATTCAGCGTTAACTTGCTTATTCAAAG
>JASFHM010000246.1:0-3033 GCA_050123215.1 Phycisphaerales bacterium
TCTACTGAATCTCGGGAAGGGAAGCTTGCACCGGCATCAGCAAGCACATCAGTCAAGGCCTGTGAAGCTGAGGTTGTCATAACTGGTACCATCGGTATCTCATAAGAACGCGCTTTATAGGCGGCGATTTCGCCTGAGCTGAATCCGTTGAACGTAACAAGACTCCACTGGTCGGACGGCACCGAGATATTATAGTAATTATAACCGTGGGCATTGCCGGACCAATACGCGTATGAAACAACGGAATTTTCTTTAAAGGCGGCCGTCCAGGATGATTCCACGCCATTGATAAAAACGTTGCCGACAAAGTTGTATCGACTGATTGAATCGTCATCAGCATTATAGCCCGGATGTCCACCATCCCAGTTATAAACTACGTTATTGCGGAAATCGAAGTACAGCCCATCGGGGTCGCTGCTGGCCGAGGTATAGTTGCCCGGTCGGGGATTTCGGCCGTTGTTATGCGCATATAAATTATGATGATAAGTTTTTTCTTCTCCGTATTCACCGCGAATCAGCGAGCCATAACTGTGGTCGTCATCGATAAGGGCTTCGCTGAGTATACACCACTGTACGGTAACATTATCCGAACCATCCTGACATGAAATTGTCTCATCTCTGGCATAAGATGCACTGACGTGGTCGATAATGATATCGGAGCCGCTGGCGATATCTATAGCATCTCCGTCGGAATCAGGAGCACCTGCATCGACGCGGACGCGGATATAACGAATGATAATATCTTGCCTGCTGCTCCCGACTTTTATGCGTCCCTTTAGGCAGATGCCGTCACCGGGAGCCGTTTGCCCGGCAATGGTCGTGTTGGATTTAGGCTCAAGTATCACACCATCGAGTAAAATCGTGCCGGAAACCCTAAAGACAATAGTGCGGTTACCGACGCTAAGGGCGTCGACTATCGAACCGGGCCCGCTGTTGGTCAGGTTGGTTACTTCGTAAACATCACCACCTCGCCCGCCCGTTGCGAATCGGCCTGAACCCTCGGCGCCGGGAAATGCTATGGGCTCTGCTAATACGATTGTGCCCCACAGGCAAAAAAGAACCGCTGTGGCTATGAATGAAACAGAACCTATTTTTATCACCTGTACTCCTTCGTTTTCATGGTTGGCGTTATTTAGGGACCAGTCCAGTTTCCTGCAAACAGGGTAAATTCACGAGCGTCTATTATGTCATCATCAAAGTAATCCGCATCGTCGATATCAGCAGTGTCAAGCCAGTAATCAGCAAACGTCTCAAGGTCATCCGTATCGACCGAGCCGTCTATGTCGAAATCGCCATAAAGGGTATAATACCAGTGTGGAGGGTAAGGATTTTCGGCACCTGCGTATGCCTGGACAATATCCGGAACATCTGTCGCATCGTCCATTACATATGAATAATAGGTCGAAGGTTCGGGCATAAAGGACGGCGGATTTACCTCAGGAGTACCGCTGCCGGCGTCATAGAAATTGTCTCTCTCGACGACCCAGCCATCCGGGTTGTCGGAATAGTTGAAGCACAATATTGGATCGTCAACATTCTTGAAGTAGTTTCCTTCGGCAAGGACGTAGGCATCGCACGTTGAAGCGATACCATAGTCGACGTTTTCGTCGTAGAAGTTATTGTAAACGTGACAGAGGAAAGAGTACCTGACTCGCGGATGACGCTGGATAGTTCCGTCGAAATGGTTATGATGGTACGTGACCTTTAGATGGTTGATGTCTTCGGTTTCGCCGTTGGAGTGACCAAGCAGGCATGTCTTGTCGTGGTCGTAGAAGCGGTTCCACGAAACCGTGACGTAGTCGCATTGCTTGGAGATATCGATAGCTCCGTCTTCATGGTCTGTGAAAGTGCAGTGGTCAACCCAGACGTGGTGAGCTTCCTCTTGGATAAGGACGCCATCCCCGTCTGTTGTTATACTCTCGCGGCTACCTTTAATAATCAGGTTCCTGATGATGACGTTGTAGGCGACGAGAGAACCTCCGGAGATACCATCGACGCGCAGCTCACCGACGATGGTGGGGTTAGTACCTATGCCTATAATGGTCTTGTTGGCTGAGACGTCCACACGGTCGGTCAGCGTGATTGTTCCCTGCACCTGGACGATGTAAGGGCCCGGTGTGGTGCTTGTGGCATACGTGCGCAAGTCAATTTCGTTGTTCACGGTGACAGTAGGTCCGCCGGCACCGCCTGCTGTGCCACCATTCGTACTTGCCCAACCATCGGCGGCAAAGGCAGCAGTTGAACAGAAGTAAACTACAATAAAAATGAGCCCGAAAACTTTCATACTCTGCTTGAATATGGTCAAACTCCTCCGTTTAATACTGACAGTGAGGCTCAATCGATGCGCATGAAGTTCTAATAGCTGTCTATTAAGACAATAATTACAGCATTTATCTGCCATGTAGTATTGCCCTTCTCCTTCCTGCCCATCCCCATTCTCACGGGTAGAGCATAAATTATATCAAAATCTCGGCAAAAAAGCACCGCACTAACAACCCCAATACCACTAAATTGCGCAAATTAATCACTTCTCATGCGCGAAACAATTCTTTAAGCTGAATCAGCACAAACTCACCAAACACATCTCTGTAAACAGCACTTTTATGACCCGACATCATTGGGTTTTTCGAGGTCTCTCTGCCTATAGAATGTCCGTGCCATCCACTTGCGATTGACGTAAAAGTGCCTATAATGGGCAATTAATGAGGTTTATTTGGTTATGGGACACAAGAATTGTTCGGACTTCTTTTATGCGCAAATCGCTTGATTTTTCTGCGCAAAATTGCCTTTATTCGCACTACCTTATTATGAGAAAATACCCTTGAATTGCTCAGAGAGGTTATACGAGGAGGTTTACAACAATCAGGTGGTGGGTGCGTCGCCTGCCATATTGTGCGAGTAAATATATTGGTGAAGTGCCATAATTTTTAGTCCTTTATTGATAAAGGAGAGAAAAGATGAAAAGAATTGGTTTACTTATTTTGTTGGTTGGTCTTATTGCATTCAGTGCATCCGCCAGCACTAAAGCGGTAC
>JASFHM010000247.1:0-3029 GCA_050123215.1 Phycisphaerales bacterium
ACGAGCTTGTTCTGACCTGCCTTGATATCGGACACGGCCAGGCGGCGGTATTGCAAATGCCCGGACACTGCTTTATATTTGATGCCGGCTCGCAATATAATCGTGATATTGGAAGAAGGGTCGTCGGGCCGTTTTTAAGACACGAAGGTACAGACAGCATCGATGCGATAATAATCAGCCATGATGACATCGACCATATCAACGGCATTCCGGAAATAGTCGCTGACAATAAAATCAAAGCTGTTTATACAACCCGTGCTTTTGCAAAAAAAGCCGAGGATTACGGCGCAGCCAGGTATCTTAACTATTGTCTGAATAATGAGAATATTAAAATAGAATTGCTTCCGGAAAAACTCGAAACGACGGACGATGCCGCTATTAAAATACTTTGGCCGGATGTTAATGCCTCTCTCAATGATTCGCTTAGTGACAATGACAAATCGGTAGTTTCTCTTATAGAGTATGCTGGCAGACGGATTCTGATTTGCTCGGATATCGAGAGTTACGCGCAACAAAAGTTATTCGAGCGTTTCGAGAGTCTTTCTGCCGATGTTGTGATAGCGCCTCATCATGGCTCGCTGAGTACGATGTCCGAAAACTTTCTTGAAAGGCTTGGAGCCGAGTATGTGATTTGCAGTTGTGGCCAAAGACAATATCTAAAACTACAAAGAGCCCCCAAGTATAGAGGCAATTGGTTCTACACACCCAAGCACGGCGCAATTTCTGTAAGGATTGATAACAAAGGCCGAATCGACATCAATGAATTCATTAAAGAATAAACGCAAGGCTTTGCTGGGCCATTTACTTTAGGCCTTGCTATTGGCGTAACAGCAGCGTAAAATTATTGTTAATCGTGTTGGATAGCATATTTTACGGTCACAGGGAAAAGGAGAAACATTATGCCTACGACAATGGATGTCACGACCTTAAAGGATTTCTTTTTATGGTGCACGATTATTAACTTTGCGATACTTATTCTCTCGTTTCTAATGTGCATCTGCCTCAAAGACTGGATTTACAGCATTCACAGCAAAATGTTCTCGATTTCCAGAGATGCCTTCAACGTAGGAATCTGGTCCTTCATTGCCGTGTACAAGATGTTCGTAATAGTTTTTAACCTTGTCCCCTTTATTGCACTGGCTATCGTCGGCTGAGGCGGCAACAAAAAAAGCCCCGATTTTACTCGGGGCCTTATAATTTGGGTTCGTGTTTGCGCGATACGCATTACGCACTACGAGCAATCATCGCATATGCACCACAATTTCCACACGCCGGTTCTGCGCCTTGCCCGAAGAGCTGGTGTTTGATGCGATAGGCTGACTCGCGCCTCGACCAACCGCTCGAATCTGGTCTCCCGGTATTCCCTTCTTAACTAAATACCTCAGCACCGTCAGCGCCCTTTGCGACGACAGCTCCCAGTTATCCGCCCAAGGCGATTTCTTTATCGGGTCAGAATCCGTATGCCCGATGACATCAACTTGCTTCGCCGCGTACTTCGATTGTAAAACTCCCGCTATATGGTCAAGGTCGGACTGCGTGGCACTCTTTAGTGATGCCTTACCGGGTGAGAATAGTATCGCCGTCGGCAATGTCACCGTAATAGTGCCTGCCTGCGGGTCAAACGCCACATCGTATCCCTCCCCGAATCCGGTCGCCTCTGCCGGCGACTGGTTACGTTCGGCGATTTGCCGCTGCAGGTCCTCGATGGTCTGCTGGTCCTGGGCGACTTGACCTGCAAGCTGACCCTTCTCCGCCCGCTCACGCTCCAGCAGTCCTTTCAGGTTCTGGTATTGCACATTAAGCTCATTGTACTTCTTTTTCCAGTCGGTGCAGCCGGAAGAAAAAATCATTGTTGCGATACTGATGAACATAATTACATTGGTTTTGCTGAGGGCTCGCATTTTAGACCTCCTTTATATTTGTCCGATGCTTAATCCGTTATCTCTGTCCGATTAGAACCAGAAAATGGCCCCACACGGCATTATGCAGGATTATACACGTAAAGATACCTAAAGACAAGAATGGACCGTAAGGAATTTGACGGGTTTTTTTAAAAAACATCTGAAATATTGCCCACGCAAGTCCGAAAAACGGCGCAACGAAAAACGCAACCGTAACCAATAGCGGCCCAATCACCGCCCCCGCCGCACCCATCAAATGCACATCACCCAGCCCCATCGCCTCTTTTTTGAAAACTAATGTGCCCCATATTCGAGTTGCCCAGACGATGCTGCATCCGACGAAGTAGCCGAATATGCTTCCCAGAAGTCCCGCCACGACAGGCCTTTGCGAGAAATTCAGCCACCAGTCGCGCACGGCCGGATTGTTTGTCGTCAGCCAGTATGCGAATATCGAACATACGATTATCGGCAGTAAAAAGAGCATCTCATGCATGACCTCGGTTCGATGGTTGAATTGAGGCTCGGCCTGCCCCGGCGCTGGCTGGGCTGAGTTTTCACCCTGTGATAGGGCTTCGTCTGCGTTTTTTGTGGCGTCGTCTTTCGATTGCTCTTTGGGTACGTCGTAACTTCTTTTAATTACACCGGTTGCCAAAAGGACCAGCGATATTACCAAACCGGCGGCAGCACCTGCGGCTAAGGCCCCCGTAGCGGCTGAGGCGTAAGGCAATAGCCGATAGCCGCTGATTATCTTCGGGTCAATCAAAAGCGGCGCAACAGCCGATGCAATAATACCCAAAATTGTCACGAACCAGCAGATGCACAGCGGGATAATCCAAAGCTCTAAATCTATGGCCGATGAGGCTATTAACGCGGCCAGCAATATTATCGTAATCAGGTATATCACCCAGCCGTGCTCGAGAAACGGCGGAATATTAGGCCGAAGTGGCGACTGAAAGAACAGATAATACGTGAACACGAAGGTCAGGCCGGTTATCAGCTCGATAATGAAGTATCGCGGCGAGATAGGAGCCTTGCAGTAGCGGCACTTTCGGCCGAGCATAATATATGAAATCAGCGGTATGTTGTCATAGAAGCGGATGTGCTTGCCACAGGCAGGGCACGCCGAAG
>JASFHM010000248.1:0-3015 GCA_050123215.1 Phycisphaerales bacterium
TTGCCCCAGCCATTTTGTGAGCCTGCAAACGGAGATTGAATAGTCGCCGAGGTGGACCATTTGGCCGAAGCCGAGGTGAAGTCTTTTGGCTATTTGTACGGCAAAAGAGATATTAATGGCGATGTGTTTGCCCAGGAAGAACATTATATCATCTTTGTCTATTCGGCTTGACAGAACTTCTTTGGCTTGGTCTGTGTTTGGCCAGCCGGGGACTATATCATCGAGCAATTCATGCAGCGCCTGCGGTTCGAGGACGGCGCCGGAGAGATTGTGATTGCCGCAGTCGGGGCCTTTTTCGATGACACAGACGTCAAGGTCGGGGCTAAGTGCCTTTAATTTTATCGCCGCGACCAAGCCTGCGGGACCGGCACCTACGATGAGTGTTTGAACCTTATTATAATTTTTGTTTTCGGCGTTCATTATTGCAGTTGTAAAGCTTTAACGAGTTCAGGAATAATCTTCTCTGCGGTCGAGACGATATAATAATCACATTGTTTGAATATCGGCGCTTCGGGGTCGCTGTTGATTGCTACGATTGTGTCGGTATTTGCAACACCTATCATGTGCTGAATTGCTCCGGAGATGCCGATTGCGATATAGAGTTTCGGTCCGACGCTAGTTCCGGTCTGGCCGATTTGATGTATGCGCTCGGCGAACCCCTGCTCGACTGCGGCGCGCGATGCGCCTTTTTCGGTGCGGGCTTTTAAGCTGTTAGAGAGCGCTTCACAGAGCGAGCCGATTAAACGCTCATAGTTGTCCTGGTTTTGCATGCCTCTTCCGCCGCTTACAATGATTTCCGAATCGAGTTTTGCAGTGCCTTTGCCTTTTTCGGTTTTGATGATATTAAGACCGATATCATCGGCGTTAAGTTCGACGGGTTCAGCAATGGTCCGGCCTGCCCTTGATTTGTCTGGTGGAATAGCTTTCATTACACCGGGCCGGGCGGTGGCCATCTGGCAGGGTGAGTTTTTTGTGCATATAGTCGCCATAACATTTCCGCCGAGAGCGGGGCGAGTCTGCAATAGAATAGCAATAAGACCGCGACGTGAGCTGTCTTTGATATCCAGGCCGGTACAGTCGGCGGTCAGGCCGCATTGACATTGGTAAGAGACCATCGGAGCAAGTACTCTGCCTTGAGGAGTTGCCGGAAAGAGAACTATTTGAGGCTGGTGATGCTGAATAGAGTCGGAGATAACTTTACGATAAGAACATGGGTCGAATTGTTCAAGCAATCCGTGTTCGAGCAAATATATATTGTCAGCGCCGGCGAAGATAAGCTCATCGGCGAATTGTTTAACATCGCAACCGGCCAATACAACGCCTGTTTGTGTTTCGAGTGAATCAGCAAGCTGTCTTGCTTTTCCGAGAAGCTCGAAAGTGGCTGGGTGAACAGTGTCGTCCTGATGCTCGGCGACGACCCAGACCTCACCCGTGAAGGTCGGCTCGGTAAGTTTCAGGCCTTGCAACATATCGTCCAGAGAACGAGTGTGAAACCGGCCTGATGCTTCTGCGATTAATTTTTCCTTGGCATACTGGTCAATACTGCTTAAATCCGAGATGCCGAGGTCTTTTAGTCGTTGCGTGAGATGTTTATAGTCATCGAGTTCTTTACTTAATCCTTCGAAGGTTCTGTCTAAAACGTCGGGACGATTTTTCGGCAGGATGTAGTGTGACTGGTCCCGGTCGACCTGAGTGGATTTCGATTGAGCGGTATTAAAACTCTGCGTGAGTATATTTACTAATTCGTAGACATGGTGAATCTGTTGGCACTTTCTTGTGGTCTTGCCGGGTGGGAAGACTCGTATGACGCTGGTTTTTGAGCCTTTAGCACCGATACTTTCGGCTTTGACATTATCGGCTGAGTAACAAATCACATCGGTTTTATTTGCCCATCGTGTCTTTGAGAAAGTGCTGAACAGTGGGTATTCGTAGTCAGCGACGGTGATAACAGCAGGGATTAATTTTGGTGAAACGGTTTGACTGCCGCCGGATATGATTCGTGTAAATTCGAAATGATTGTTTGTGAATTGTGCTGAGGTGACATAGGCAATACAGGGGATTTGCAGGTGCTCGGCAATCTGGGGCGGAACCTGAGCGGTGTCACCGTCAATGGATTGCATTCCGCAGATGATGTAATAGTCGGTGTCTTTATGAAGTATATCGGCTGCGATTTTTTTTATCGCAAAAGAAAGGGGATTAGCGGTTGCCCATGTGTCGGCACCGCCGAGGGCTTTGTCGGTCAAAAGCACGGTGGTGTCGGCGCACCTAGCCAGGCTGTATCGCAGAACTGCTTCGGCCATGGGCGGGCCCATCGTAAGGGCGATAATTCGAGCGGCTGAGTCGTTCGAGATAGATTTTAAATGATGGGCAAAGGCAAGGGCCTTAGCGTCAAGCTCGTTAATAACCGAAGAGAGTCTGCTTCGCAACAGTGTACCTGTATCGGGGTCGAAGGCGTTGTCGGTTATCTGCGATACGTCGGGAACCTGTTTTACTAATACAATGTAATCGGACATATGTGCGACTATAACAGAAAACTGCTTTTTTGTGATGTTATATCATTGAAAATCTTTTGCGCAAAGCGAAACCTCAGTAATGACAGTATTTTACACTTGTTTTGCACGGAGTAATAGTGTTAAATTAATCGGTACTGAAGTTAGTACTATTCAAGATTTGAAATTAAATGTTGAGGTGAAAAAATGGCAGACATGAGTGCTTTGGCTGAGGCTGTGACGAAAGGCGACCAGAATGGCGCTGTTGAAATGACAAAGGCAGCCGTGGCGGAGGGTGTGGAAGTAAAGAAGATTCTGGACGACGGACTGATTAAGGGAATGGATATCATTGCAGCGAAATGGAAGAAGAATGAGGTTTATATACCGGAGGTTTTGATAGCAGCTCGTGCGATGAAAAGTGCGATGGAAATTATCGAGCCGGAACTTGCCAAGGCTGGTATAGAGCCGATAGGTAAGTTTATGATAGGAACGGTTCAGGGTGATTTGCACGATATCGGGAAGAACC
>JASFHM010000249.1:0-3013 GCA_050123215.1 Phycisphaerales bacterium
TCACCCGAACGTACCAGAGTAAGAATGGTAGTGGTAATCGCGCTCATGCCTGAGGTAAACACGACGCAATCTTCGGCCCCTTCCAAATCGGCAAGCCTTCTTTCCGCTATCTGGGCGGTGGGATTGCCATATCTGCCGTACTCAAAGTGCTCTTTGCCTTTTTTGGTATAGTCCTCGATGTGCTTACTATCGCGAAATGTAAACGTCGATGTCTGAATGATTGGCGTAGTGATTGAGTCGGCATACTTCCTTCGCATCTCCCCGGCGTGAATTGCCCGTGTTGAAAGAGAATCGCCCCCTTTTTTTCGTTTCGATGATGCTCGTTTGGCCATAGTCAAGGCTCCCAATAGAAAGCTGTCTATCCGTTGCGAACCACCAAGTTCAAAACGTCCGTCCACTTAGCAGCCGACCCTGAATGGGTATCGTAACATCATCGAACCGCATCTGCAAGCCCGCCCTGGAACTGCTTGTCTCTGGCTATTTGCGTCAGGCCGCTGCAACAGAGAATTTTCATACTGCCATAATCAAGCCAACGCTTCGGCCAAATCCTTTTTAACCTCGCCCACCGGCGCGATATTGAATTTTTCCACTAGGACATTCAAGGCTGCAGGTGTCACGAACGCAGGCAGTGACGGACCAAGCTTGATATCTGTTATGCCAAGATGCAACAGAGTCAGTAAAATCGCTACGGCCTTTTGCTCGTACCACGACAGAATCATTGAAAGCGGTAAATCATTTACGCCGCAGCCAAACGCATCGGCCAACGCCAAGGCAATCTGAATCGCCGAATACGCGTCGTTACACTGGCCGCAATCCAGCAGTCGAGGTAGTCCCTCGATTTCACCAAACTCGAGTTTGTTGAACCGATACTTTCCGCAGGCGAGAGTCAGAATCATACAGTCGTCCGGCACAGCCTGTGCGAACTCAGTATAGTAATTTCTGCCGGGCTTGGCTCCGTCGCAGCCGCCTATCAAAAAGAAGTGTTTTATCTTGCCGGTCTTGACCAGCTCGATAACTTTATCCGCAGCACCCAATACCGAGTTTCTCGCGAAACCAACCGTGATGAATTTTGCCGATTCATTTTTGGTAAAACCCGGTGCCGCTAAGGCAGCTTCAATGACCGGGCTAAAGTCGCCATTAGAAATATGCTTGATATCCTCCCAGCCAACTAATCCGCTGGTGAATATTCTATCTCTGTAGCTGTCTTTGGGTTTTTGCAGACAGTTGGTCGTCATCAGAATCGCACCGGGGAACTGGTCGAATTCCTGTCGCTGGTCCTGCCACGCCCCACCGTAGTTACCGACGAGGTGTTTGTATTTTTTCAGACCGGGATACGCATTACACGGCAGCATCTCTCCATGTGTATAGACATTGATATTTTTGCCTTCGGTCTGTTTCAACAACTCTTCGAGGTCTTTCAAATCATGGCCTGATACAACAATACATTTGCCTTTAACCGGTGTGATACGGACTCGTGTAGGTTCCGGATGGCCATAGGTGTCAGTGTTAGCTACGTCGAGCAGCTCCATCGCTTTTAGATTAATCTCTCCGGTCTTTAGCGCCCTGGCGAGCAAATCATCAACATCGGTCGGCCTCTGCGTCAGGTAATCGAGCATTTCATGCACCGCACCGTACACCACATCGTCATCTTTGCCTAATATCTGCGCGTGGTCGATATAGGCGGCTGCTCCTTTGAGCCCGTAGGTAATCAATTCCTGCAGACCGGTAACATCTTCACCAAGCTCGTCGATGCGCTCTTGAATCGAAAGGGCTTCGCCTTTACCAATCAATGTGTTGATATCATCAGCGTCCCACCAGTTGTAAGGCTGTTCCAATTGTTCAGATTTGTCACCTACAGCCTGTTCGTAGAGCGCTACTGCTTTGTCTTTTATTTTCTTAGCCTGCTTTATGTACTGTGCGAACCTCTCAGGGTCGAAATTTACGTTGGTTAGGGTGCTGAATAGCGCCTTAACGGTAAAAACGTCAATCTCTTCGTCGACCGCGCCTAACTGTCTTGCCCTGTGCGCGTATCGCGCTATGTCTTTAACAGCGTAAACCAGCAAATCCTGAAGTGCAGCCACTTCGGGGCTCTTGCCGCATACACCGTTAGCCGTACATCCGGTACCCTTGGCGGTCTGCTCGCATTGGTAACACATCATATTCATCGTTTAATCCTCCCATACAAATCGTTTTCTCAAGACCTTATCATTACGAGAAGCATTTTAAATCTTTCTTCGGCCGTCACTGAGTGCGGCACATCAGGCGGCATTATGATTATCTGTCCGGAAGCGACGATTTCTTCGTCACCGCCTATAGTCAATTTTGCCGAGCCGTCCAAAACCAAAACCGTCGCATTATACGGCGTCGTATGTTCGCTAAGCCCCTGCCCCGCATCGAATGCAAACAGTGTTATAGTGCCGGTCGGTTTATCTACTATCGTTTTGCTGACAATCGAGTGCCTCACATAATCAACCAAACCGCTCAAATCCTTTGCTTTGCCAAGACAATCTGCCAGCACATTTACTTTATCAGCGTCGTCTGTCATTTCCTTTTACCTTTCTTTGGTCTTTTGGATTTGGTTCGTACCAACTCTGTCAGACTAACCTTATTGAAATAACCATCAATCTGTTTTTGCAAACCTGCCAGCTTTACATAAACCGGACAGTTGGCTTCTCTGGGACATTTATAGTCACCCATCAGGCATCGGTTCAGATTGATCTTGCCCTGTATAGCTTCGATTACCTCTGCCAGGCTGATTTTTGACGGTTCACAGCCCAACGTAAAACCACCTTTGGCCCCCATCGTACTTTCAACCAATCCGGCCTTTTGCAATTTCTGCAACAGCTTACAGGCAAGCTGGTACGAAATTTCCTCAGATTCGGCGATTTCACTGGTTGATACCGGCCCATTTTGCCAGTGCCGGGCCAGGTGTACCATCGCCCGCAGTGCATAATCCGTATTTCGTCTCAAAACATCCATACACAAAACCACGTAAAAATACTTCGCTCTTATG
>JASFHM010000250.1:0-3001 GCA_050123215.1 Phycisphaerales bacterium
AACGATGCCGGCCCGTAGAAGCCGGCAGATTCCAGAGGGCTTCTGTGAATTGTTTAGCTCGCGGACGCGTCGCTGCGAGAGAGGCAACGGCATTAGCCGCTACCAAACCATCTGAATGACCGGGGTCTAACTGCTGTCCTTCGAGCGTAAACTGGTTCCCATAGGTAGAAATACCTTTGGATTCAAAAAACGCCTGCAGGCGGTCGCTTAATTGTCTCTGACACTTATCCCTGGCCCACCACGCCCAGTCCACAGACCAATTCATTGCGGTCCGCCATGCGTCAAACATAAAATTAACCGAGTTACTATTGCCGGGACCAACCCATGGCGTACCGTCGAAATTGGCATAATCCGGAGAGAGGCCCGTGACCGGATGAGTAGTCTTAATAAAGAAATCCCGGCTGACCGAAGCAGTTTGAGACCAGAATTCTCGGTCCTTCTCCGGGCCCCACAGCGCCCAAAGTTCGTAGAACGCAGGCAAATGGTATGAAGGGTCGGTATGATTGCATATTTCGATGACTGGTGAAAATCGAACCATTTTGTGTTCAGCATCAAAAAGACTCCCAGCGGTTCGCTGACCGCGAACTGTAGAGCCGGTGATTAGCTCGCGGTCCTTCATATCGACAAGAAGCTGATTAGCCTGAGCATGGTAATCGTAGATACCTTCGCCGCTACCCCATCGTCCTGCTGCGAAGTAAAGAGCCATCGCAAAATACTCTTCTCCGTCGGGGGCGGGCATCTCATCGATTACTGTACCGTCAGCTCTTACGGACCACGAAAAAAAACCTTTCGACGGATGACTCGGAGAATCGTGATACATATATGTCTTTGCCCAGTTCCATAGGGCATCGAACTCCGCTTTTTTATCAAGCTGAACAGCTATCATCATACCGTAAGACATGCCTTCCGAACGGATATCGCCGGAGCAAGAATCGTAGATATAAGCAAGTGGGCCGTTCGTATTAGTTCCGGCTGTATAATAAACCGTCTGCGTACTAGGGTCGCCGTAGAATAATTGCTGAAAAGCCGCGTTGACTTTAGCGGCCACTTCTTCCGGACTGTGGCCAGCCTCAACAAACAAATTGCGATAATTGCCCGTCACGAAGGCAGATGAATTAGTATCACCGTTCACTGCAGCAACTCTTAGAAGAAACTATATTCGAACAACTATTTTTTCCGCCGCGATAACTTTCAGGCGGGCCGAGATAGCTTGGCTTGAGGCCGCCCGCATCGACAACAAGCTTCTGCAGCACGATACCAGCATCAACCACCCAGAATTTTAAAACGTGCTCACCCTGCTTATCAATTCGGTGAGTGGTCGAAGCGATTTTAATGCTGTCGCTAACCATCTGATTCCACCACATAGGATAATTCCAGTCAGGTATGGTACCCTTCTCGTGGATGTTGATGATTTGCGGCTGTTCGTCATCGAAAGAAATCGCATAACGCAGCCCCTGCGTTTTGTTAAAGTTCTGAACAGGTGATAGGTACGCGCTGACCTTTACTTCGCCGCTATTGAACAAGTAAACCGCATATTCAAGCCTGGGGCTATCCGCCTGTGGGCTTTGGTTTTTCACAGTCACCGGCACCGGCGTCACACCGGAAAGTGTTCGTCCCGCATTCGGAATCGTCAGCCATTCTACAGGTCCGGCTCCAATCGCCTTGGTGTAATGCTCCGCCTCAATAGAAACATAACCGTTACTTTCAACAAAGCCTTTTACTTTATCACACTGTGGAGTTTCAGGATTATTAATTACAGCCTGAACAGTCACTTTATTCTTATTTGGTCCGGTTATAGCAATAGAGGCACTTTGTTTTCCTGTCGGCACCTGCTGCCAGTCCACGCTTACATCAAGGCGTTTTTCTTTTTCTACTTGTCCCTTTTCAGGAGTAACTAACAGCCAGGATTTTGAAGATTTAGCTGTGTAATCGAAATTAGCCTGTCCGCGGTTAAATACTTCAATGTAGTATGACTGCTTATTAAACTTGTCAAATTCAAGCAGCACAGCTTCTTCTTTCGATTCCGGCCACCATTTCGTCGTACCTTCAATTGCAACGCCCATCTCAGCAGCGGCGGATAATTCAACCTTTTTAACTTCGGGTATAATATTCTTCTTCGGTTCGTTCCAACTGGTGTAACCGATATGCGTTGTATCCATCATATGATTCCACTTGCCGTTCGCGAGCTTATTATAACGCCTGTTAATTTCGGAATCTTTTTTAAATAGCTCTTCAACTTTTTTGGCTAAATCGTTCGCCGCCGCCCTGCCTTGACTCGCATATAGTTGATTCTTACCGGCTGTCACATAAAGTTCGTTGAGATTCGCACAGGCCAGCACAGGGTGCAGTACAAGCTGATAATAGGCATCCTGGTACTGTGTGGGCAAGGCTTTTTCTATCTGCTTGGCTTTTTCGGCAAGTTTATTGTAATCTGCGACAACTGTTTCAGCTTCGCGATAATTCACAAGGCTGTATGTGTCAGGAGCAAGTAGCTCGGGCTTTCGCCGACCGTTGAATTTAGTGTACCCATCAAGTAATTCTGCGATTACCCCTGCGTGTTCCGGACCGAACTGCTGCTCGGCCCACAGGCGAGTATACTCTGGTAAACGCTCAGCCGACCAGTTGTCAGGGTCTAATGCGTAATTCAAAAAGAACGAGATGGGAAATTCCATCGGCTTAAGATCGCCCACATTTACAATCCAGATTCGGTCCACACCGTGACGATATGTCAGGTGCATCTGCTCCCAGATTTTGGGTATGGGATTGGTATTGAGCCACAAATAACTTCGCGGTCCACCGTAAAAATCAAAATGATAATACATTCCGTAGCCGCCTTTTCGCGGCTTTGAGTCGGGATTCGGCAGAATACGAACGTTGCCCCAGTTATCATCACAAAGCAGCAACGTGACATCATCCGGGACACGCATACCCTTGTCGTAATAGTCCTGCACTTCTTTATACAGCGCCCATACCTGTGGAACGTCGCTCAAATCTTTGCCGG